>CAMCZJ010000004.1 GCA_945886995.1 Asaia bogorensis | reverse complement strand
TGGCGGAAGGCGACGAATTCATCCTCGGTCACGCCATCCTTCACATGCGGGTTGTGCGCGCGCTGTTCGGCAACCGTGCTTTGCCAGGCGTAATCATTGCGCCCTGGCGCCTTGTAGTCATGGCACATCCAAAGCCGGGTTTGCGGCGGTAACGCCAGCAGGTGCTTGATGGAACGGAAAAGCACCCTGGCATCGCCACCCGGGAAATCAGCCCGCGCTGTGCCGTAATCATGCATGAAAAGCGTATCGCCCACGAAAACATCATCACCGATGCGGTAGCACACGCAGGCCGGCGTATGGCCCGGCGTATGGATCACTTCAATATCCAGTGATCCAAGCGCAATATGCTGGCCATCACGAAACAGCAGATCGAAATCGCCCCCTTCGGGCTTTACATCCTCAGCCGCGAAGACGGGACGAAAGATGCGCTGCACATCCTTGATGTGTTCGCCAATGCCAATCTTCCCGCCGCAAAGCTGCTTGATATAGGGCGCGGCGGTCAGATGATCCGCATGGGCATGGGTTTCCAGGATCAGCGCAATCGCAACACCTTCCTGCTGTGCCGCTGCAATCAGCCGATCGGCGGAACGCGTATCGGCCTCTCCGCTGCGGTGGTCCCAATCCAGCACGGGGTCAATCACCGCACCTTGTCGGGTGGCGGGGTCAAAGACCAGGTAGCTTACGGTATTGGTCGCCTCATCAAAAAACGGCTGGATGCTGGCGCCATTTGGGGCAAGGGACATCGGCTGACCTTCCTAAAGCGGATGCTAATATAAGGTGTCGGGCACGATTCAGAAAGGGAATCTTCGGATCAGCGGCAACTCAGGATGCGCACATCATAAACCGGATGTTCCAGCATGTTGACGCCCGGCGCATCGGCAAACATCCAGCCGCGAAACACCGGCGGGCTGCCTTGCGCGGCGCGGCTATCGGTCATTTCAAACCAGGCGGCGGAATCAGGCACTTCTGTGGGGGGGCGCGCATGGCAAGCGCCGATACGGATGGAAAGCGTGCCGAAACTCAGGCTTTCCCCAACACGGCCTTCAAGCACCGTTACCCGCGCTGTCACCTTATCCAGCGCCTGGATACGCGCCTGCTGGCGCGGCAGCCATTCCTGCGCCTGCGCCTGCGCAAGGCTTGGCAGGCAGAGCAGGGCGAAGGCCAAAAACCTTGTCATGCGCCCCGCTTCGGGCTGGGCAATGCTGCGACCAGTTCCTTCAGGATCTCGCGCATGGCAACCTCATCCACACCCATCAGCACGGCGTCTTCAAAAACATCGTGAAGCACAGTGGCCGCTTCCGTATGGTTTTCAGCCAGCATCTTGAGCTTTTCGCTGCAGGATACCGGCTTGCCATCTGCCCCGGGCCAGGCGGCAGGCGGCTTGGGCAAGGGCTTCATCGCGGTGTCGCCTGCGGGCTTTCCTGATTGCTGCGCTGATTGCTCTCCCCGGCGGAGAAAATGAACCGCCCGAGCAGGTTTTCAAGATTGATGGCACTTTGCGTGATGGTGATTTCACTACCCTCACGCAGGATGCGTGTATCGCCACCCGGCACCAGCGCGACATATTTGCCGCCGAGCAAGCCTTCGCTGGAAATCTCGGCCGAGGTGTCATGCGGCAGCTTCAGCCCAGCATCTACACGCAACGTCAGCACGGCGAGGAAGCTTTCGGGATCAATCCGCTGCGCCACAACCTGCCCGACCTTAACCCCGGCAATTCGCACATCCGCGCCCTGGCCCAGGCCATCAATGCGGTCAAACTTCGCAGTCAGATTCATCCCAGGCCCGGAAAAGCTGCGGCCCGTGCTGGTGACAGCATAGCCCAGGAACATGGCCGCGATGGCCAGCACCACCAAACCGGTCAGAATCTCCGCCAGACTACGCTTTTGCATCGAAATGGGCTTTCAAAAGGGCGCCTTCAGCGCCCCGGTGTCCAGGCTTCGTAATCCCCGCCCCGGCTTGCGGCAGCATTCACCGGGCGCCAGGCTTCGGCGGTGCCGGTCATATTGGGGCGATGTTCCTTTTGCCAGGGGCGGCGCGGCGCATCTTCAGCCAGGGGCTGTTCAGTGGTGTAGTGCATCCAGCCCCACCATTCCGCCGGCACGGCTGAAGCCTGCGCTTCCTGCGCATAAAGCACGCGCCGCAGGGGGCGCCCATAGGAATCCCGCCTGGACCGGGCTTCCCAATAGGTATTGCCAAATCTGTCCTGCCCAATCTGGCGGCTTGTGAGGCGAATCATGAGCGTATTGAGAAACTGCATGGAGGCGTCCCGATGACTGACGAAGGTAGCCCATGATCGCACAGCCGGGCCGGGCACGCAAAACTCATCTTTTTGGGGGGTTATCAACATCTTGGGCAAAAGGTTAAAAAAAACACAAAATAAGGCTTCCGCGACTCGGAAAGATCCTCCTAGCATCATCTGGTGTTAGGAATCATTGGAACAATCTGGGCGGGAGTTGCGCTGAAGCGCTTAAGGGCTGGGGTTGACCCTGACTCTCCTCTCCGCTGTGTCGCCATACCGGTTTCTTGGCCTGATGAGGCCGGGGAAGCGATGGCTGCGCTCGCACCCGGCCAAGGGCCCGCTGCCCTGCCGCGGGTGGCAGAGACATGGATCCAAGCTTTGGTGCAGCGCGGCAAGCGTGAAGGCCTTTTGACCAGCGCCGATGAGGCAACGGCCTTGGCCGCTGGCTTGCGCGCCCTGCTGCTGTCGCGCCGTGGCGCGCCCGGGTTGGAGATATGGCAGGATATCAAAGGCGAAGGCCGTTTTGTGTTGAACCTACCGGCCTTTTTGGATGCGGGCGGGGATTTTGACGCGCATGGCTATCGCGCTGCCTGCGCTTTGGCGGTCCAGGCCCTCGATATCTGGGGCAAGGGCGCTTCAGAAAGCCTGAACCTTGGCTTTGCTGATATTGCCGGGCTGCTCGCCGCCTTTGGCCTTGCTTATGATAGTGACGCGGCGCGCGATGTGGCCGCAGCTATTGCGGCGCTGACCCGTGGCGCAGCGGAAGCCGAATCCGGCCGCCTGGCGCAGCGTTTTGGCGCGCGTCATGCGCCGCCCTTGATCAGGGCGCCAGCACCTTCGGAAACGGTGGTGCCGGGTTTGGCCAGGGCTGCGCAGGCAGCGCTTGAGGCAGCAGCAGCCGTGCCAGGCTTGCGGCATAGCGCCTTTGTGGTCCTTGCCCCAGCCGATGCGGTGGAATTGCTGCTTGGCGCTGAATCCGCAGGTGTGGCGCCCGCATCGGCCATCACCAAACCGGTGCGCGCGGCGGATGGTACAATTCAGCAAGTGCCAACACGCGCGGCTGAATTCGCAGGCACCGACGCTAATTGGCTGTTGGCATATGCGGAAAGGCAGGCCCGTCAGGCCATGGAAGCGGCGGTGATTCCCTTCCTGGATGCCCTGCCCCCCGAATTGGCCGCAGTTTCTGAAAGCTTCGCGTTGCGCGAAGCCTTTGCCATCCCCCAACGTGAACCGCGTGAACGTTCCTGGCGCGTTACCATTGCCGGAAGCCGGGTTGGCTTGCGGGCGCTGGAAGATGAGCTTGGCAATTTGCGAGAGGTTTCCTTCTCCCTCCCACGCGAATCAGCGGTTCGGCGGAGTTTGATTGAAGCCTTGGCCCAGGCCGTGTCGCTTGGGTTGTCTCAGGGCGTGCCGCTCACCAGCTTCGTTAATTCCTACGCCTATACGCCCGGCAATGGCGGTATGGTCGAAGGGGATCCTTCCATCAGGCGTGCGACTTCGCTGCTTGATTGGGCTTTCCGCCGCTTGGCACTGGATTATCTGGACCGGGATGACCTGCCCGATCCAATAGAGGAAGCGGCGCCCGAACCCCGCCCCACAGTACTGCCCTTGCTTCCGCTGGAATTGCCTGCGCATCCTTCACCACGTCTGCGCCGCCAATTGACCCCTGCCGCGTAAGGCAGAACAACGGCGTTTTCTGAAGGAACAGGATCATGGCCGGTAAAATCGAAGCGAAGCTTGCCGCGCTTGGCATTGTACTGCCCACCCCAGCAGCGCCGATCGCCAATTACATTCCTTTCAATATCAGCGGTAGGCTGGTGGTGATCTCCGGCCAGGTGCCGGTGCAGGGTGGCAAGATTGCCTATACCGGCAAGCTGGGTGCCGGCGTTTCCATTGAAACCGGGCGCGAAGCGGCGCGGCTTTGCTTCATCAATCTATTGGCGCAATTGAAGGCCGCCGCCGGTGATTTGGATAACGTCACGCGCGTGGTGCGCCTGGGCGGTTTTATTGCCGCACCCGCTGACTTCACGCAGCACGCACTGGTGATGAATGGCGCTTCCGATCTGGCGGTGGAAGTCTTTGGCGATATTGGCCGCCATGCGCGTACCACGATTGGCGTGCCCTCCCTGCCCGGTGATGCGGCAGTGGAAGTGGAAGGGATGTTTGAGATTGCGTGAGGCTCAGGGATTGCGCTCCTTACCCGCGTGACGACATCAAAGGGCATGACCAGCCCTGCTGAACTGACGCTGACCCTGCATCGCGCCATTGCCGAAATCCCGGCAGGCGAATGGGATGCCTGTGCGGGCTGTGACAATCCTTTCGTGAGCCACACCTTTCTGTTGGCGCTTGAAGAAAGCGGCAGCGCGGTGGCAGAACGCGGCTGGCTGCCTCAGCACGCTGCCTTGCGGGATGGCGCAGGGCGCCTGATTGCTTGCGCGCCGGCCTATGCCAAATCCCATTCACAGGGCGAGTATGTGTTTGACCATGGCTGGGCGGATGCGCTGGAACGCGCCGGCGGGGATTACTACCCGAAGCTGCAAGTGGCGGTACCCTTCAGCCCCGTGCCTGGTCCGCGCCTTTTGCTGCATCCCGAAGCGGGTTTTGGGCCAGATGTTTTGGCCGGTGCCCTGGTGCAAGCCTGCCAGGGCATTGGGGCATCATCAATCCATGCCACCTTCTGCACGGAAGCCGAATGGCGCGCCTTGGGTGATGCTGGCTGGCTGCGGCGGCTTGGCACGCAATTTCATTGGGCCAATCCGGGCTATCGCGATTTTGATGATTTTCTGGGCGCGCTGGCATCACGCAAACGCAAGGCGCTGAAGCGCGAAAGGCGAGATGTCCAGGCGGCGGGGCTCACGCTACGCACGCTCCGCGGGGCAGAAATCACGCCACGCCATTGGCAGGCTTTTCATCGCTTCTATCGCGCGACCACGGACAAGAAATGGGGCCGCAGCGCCTATCTGACCAAAGCCTTCTGGCCGCTGCTGGGTGAAAGGCTTGGTGATCGCGTGCTGCTGATGGTGGCGGAACGTGATGGCGAACCCGTCGCCGCCGCGCTCAATCTTATCGGGCGCGATGCGATTTATGGCCGCAACTGGGGCGCCATTGTGGATGTGCCCTTTCTGCATTTTGAGCTTTGCTACTACATGGCGATGGATTTCGCGATTGCGCATGGCATTCCGCGCGTTGAAGCCGGCGCGCAGGGTGAGCATAAAATCCAGCGCGGCTATCTGCCCGTTCCGACCTATTCCGCGCATTGGATTGCGCATCCGGGGCTCGCCCGCGCGGTCGCTGAATTCCTTGCGCGCGAACGCCCGGCGATGGAACGCGAAATGGCCGCCCTTGAAACGCTTTCCCCCTTTCGTCAGGCGGATGATCCCGCGTGACACCGGGCGCGCCGCGCATCGCCTATCTGCAATTGGCGACCTCCATGGCGCTGGTCGGTGCCAATGTCGCGGTGGCAAAGTTGCTTGCGGAAGCGCTGCCGATTCCAATGATTGCTTTTCTGCGCTGTGTTCTGGCGGTGCTGCTGCTCTGGCCTTTGGCGCGCTTGTTGGAAGCTGAGCCGCGACCCGAAGCTGGGGTTCTGCGCAACCTTGCCTGGCAGGCGCTGTTTGGCACCGTGATCTATAATGCCGGCCTGCTCGCGGGCTTGCGCCTGACTTCCGCGCTGGAAGGCGGGCTGGTGCTGGCGAGCTTACCTGCCTTGGTCGCCTTGGGTAGCGCCTTTTGGCTGCGCGAACGTCTGACTCAGCCGCAATGGATCGCCGTGATGCTGGCCGCCTTTGGCATGGCGGTCATGACCATTGCGCGCAGTGGCAGCGAAGCGGCGGGCTCGGTACTCGGCAATCTACTGATTTTCGGTGGCGTCATCGGCGAAGCGCTTTATGTGCTGCTGGCGCGGCGTATCGTGGGGCGCGTTGGCGTGATTACGGCCAGCCTTTGGATGCAGATTTTCTCGGCGCTCATGCTCGCCCCCTTTGCTCTACCGGATATTGGGAGCATCGCAACCTTGGCCGATCCCCGCCTTGCGGCACTACTGGTGTTTCATAGCGTGACGGCGAGCGTGCTGTGTCTGCTGCTGTGGTATGCGGGGCTGAAGCGCGTAGGTGCTGGTGTTGCTGGCATCTTCACTGCCTTCCTGCCCGCGACCGCTGCGCTGGTGGCAGTGGTGATTTTGCAGGAGGCGTTTACCGCCATCCATGCCATCGGCTTCGCGCTGATGATGCTGAGTGTGCTGATCGCAACCTGGCCGCGAAAGCAAGGCGCATGAGGCCGTGGTTCGCGCAAAGCCTTGGAGAATTTCGTCGCCAAACCCCGGCACAAATCGCTGCTTCCTTGGCCTATGAACAGGCGGCGCGTTTCGCCGGGCTTGAACTGAAGCAACGGGATTCCTGGGAAGCCAGCGCGGCCCAATTGCAGGGTGCGCTGGCTGAAGGCGATGATGCCTGGCACATCTTCATGGAATGCGATTTGCTGCGCCTGGAAAGGCGCGCCGATGCCATTTTGCTGACCGATCGCGCGATTTTCGTGCTGGAATTCAAGATGGGGGCGCAAAAGCCAGATCTGACTGATCTGCGCCAGACCGATAACTACGCCATGGATTTGCATGATTTCCACGCAGGCAGCCGTGGCGTGCCGATCATTCCTATTTTGATCGCGCCAAGCATGCCGCAACGCGATCCTGACCTGCCGCTGTTTTGGCATGGTGTGGCGCCGGTGATGATCGCGAATGGCGCCATGTTGCGGGATATTGTGGCGCAGGCGCAGGCGGCCATCGCGCCGCCAACGACACCCATTGAACCGGAAGCCTGGGCGCGTTCCGCCTATCGCCCCGTGCCGAGTGTCTTGGAAGCAGCGCGGCTTTTGTATCGGCGCAATGCCGTGCCGGATATTGGCGCCACACGCGCCGATGCGCATAACCTGACCCTCACCACCGATGCCATTGCGCGCGTGATCGCCCGCGCCCGGGCCGAAGGCGGGCGCTATGTTGTCTTCGTCACTGGGATTCCCGGCGCAGGCAAAACACTGTGCGGCCTCAATCTGGTGTTTGGCGCGATGCGGGAAGCGGGTGCCGCCTTTCTTTCCGGCAATGTGCCGCTGGTGACGGTATTGCGTGAAGCCTTGGCGCGTGACGCCGCCCCCAAGGGAGGCGCCGCCTTTCAGGCTGCGGTACGCGCCGCGCGCACCGCGCTGCAGAACGTACATCGCTTTCTGGAACATCATGTGATCCATGCGCATGAAACGCCCGAAGCGCGCATCATTGTGTTTGATGAAGCGCAGCGCGCCTGGGATCAGGCGCAAGCAACACGCGATGGCCAGCGCCGCAAAAGCCACCTGACCATGAGCGAGCCGGCGCATACGCTTGAGATTATGGCGCGGCATCAAGGCTGGGCGGTGATTGTGGCGTTGATCGGCAATGGGCAGGAAATCAACACGGGTGAAGCCGGGCTTGCCGAATGGGGGCGCGTGATTGCGGCTGCCCCATCCTGGCGGGCGGTCGCAGCGCGGCGCAGCATCATGGGCCCTGACGCAGCGCAGCGCTTGGCTGAAGGCGTGCCGGCTTGGCTTTCCTTCGACGATGCTCTTGATTTGCAAGTGCCTATTCGTAGCGTCAGGTCCAGCAAAGGCACGCAATGGGTGGATGCGGTGCTGAATAATGATGCGCCCGCCGCACGAGCCATTGCGGCAGCGACGCCTGAATTGCCCTACTACATTACGCGTGATGCCAACGCTTGGCGTGCTGCCTTGCGCGCACGTAGCCGTGGCTTGCGCCGCGCTGGGCTGGTCGCTTCCGCCGGTGCGCGTCGGCTGCGCGCTGAAGGGCTCGGCGTGCAGGTGCCCGATATCGCGGATTGGTTCTTGAAGCGCTGGCCGGATATCCGTTCATCGGAAGCGCTTGAAACCTTCGCGACGGAATATGATTGCCAGGGGTTGGAATTGGATGTGGTGGGCCTCGCTTGGGGTGGGGATTTTCTGCGCCATGCCGGGCACTGGCGCGCGCGCCGGCTTGCCGGCCACCAATGGCAGATCGTCCGCGGCGCTGAAGAAAGGCGCTATATTCTCAACACCTACCGCGTGCTGCTGACGCGCGCGCGGTATGAGACGATCATTTGGGTGCCCCCGGGCTCTCCCACCCATGATCCTTTCCATGATGTTACGCGCCCTGCCGGCGACATGGATACTCTTGCCGATTTTCTGCTTGCCTCTGGCGCCCGGCCCCTGGAAATTCTATCACCAAGCACCGGTTCCATGGCGGAGCCGGCGCGACTGATATGAGGGCCTGATGCGCGCGCTGATCCTGTTGGTGGTGCTTGTCTTTACCTCGCCTGCGGCGGCGCAGGAGATCAAGCTCGCCGCATGGAATATTGCTTGGCTCACCACCAAGCCGGCCGGACACCCTGCGCTTCCCGATGACCTGAGAGCCCGCACGGAGCAGGATTTCGCCCGGCTGCGCGTCTATGTCGAGAGTCTGGCTGCCGATGTGATTGCCTTGCAGGAAGTGGATGGCCCTTTGGCTGCCGCGCGTGTGTTTGATTCAACGGTTTATGAATTCCATTTCCCATCTGAAACCGATGTTCAAAGATCAGGCTTTGCTTGGCGGCGGGGGCTGTCCGTTACGCGCAACCCCGATCTTGCCGCACTAGACCTGAGGCCAGCCGCGCGGCGGTCACTCCGACGCGGTGCGGATATAACCTTGCAAGGCGCCAATGGCGCGCGGCTGCGCTTGCTTTCCATTCACCTTGATGGTGGCTGCGCCCAGGGGTCTTTACGACAGCCTAACAATAGCGATTGTCAAAGCCTTGCCCAGCAGTCGGAGATCCTTGCGGAATGGATCGCTGAAAGGCGGCGGGAAGGGGTTGCATTTGCAATACTTGGCGATTTCAACCGGCGTTTCTCGCGCGACGATGATATGCTGGCCTCACTGAATGCGGTAACGCCTTTGCGTCGCGTGACCGAGGGTTTTTCCAACCCCTGCTGGGGCTGGGAAGGGCGGAATAGGCCCTTTGTTGACCATATCATGTTGGGCCTGCGCGCTTCCGATTGGTTCATTCGCGACAGTTTTCGTGTTTTTTCCTATCCGGAACGCGACCCTTCGCTGCGTGATGTGATCAGCGATCATTGCCCCATCAGTATTCGTCTGCGCCTACCGTAGACTGACCTATGGGCGGGGGGTGGCACCCGTGCCATGCTGCCGGCCATGTCACTCTTCACACGCATCACCTTGCCACTTGCGGCCATCAATTTCATCAACCAGGCCAATCGGACCTTGGTTGCTGTTATTGGGCCCTTGCTTGCGCTTGAATTTGGCCTAACGGCGGCGGAACTTGGGCTGCTCGCCGCCTGCTTTTTCGCAAGCTATGCCATGGCGCAATTACCCATCGGCCTTGCGCTGGACCTGAAGGGTCCGCGCCGGGTGCAGGCAAGCCTTGCCCTGATTGCGGCGGCCGGTTTCGTCATCAGCGCCTTGTCAGCCGATGTGCTAACGCTGGCGGTTGGGCGATGTGTGGCCGGGGTTGGTGTGGCGGCGGGGTTGATGGCCATGCTGAAGGCGAATACGCAATGGTATCCCAAGGAACGCGTGGCGGCGGTGACCGGGGCAGGGCTGTTCTTCGCCTCCATGGGCGGGCTTGCGGCCACCATGCCGGTACAATGGGCGTTGCCCTTTATTGGCTGGCGCGGTGTTTTCGCCGTGCTGGCGGCGCTCGCGGTAATGGTTTCGGCCTGGGTATGGCTATCCGTATCCAATGCGCCACCCGGCGCGGCACCCGCACCACGGCGCAGCTTGCGCCAGGAAATCGGTGAATATGGCCGCATTTTCAAAGACCCAGTGTTTCTTCGCCTGGTGCCGAGTGTTGCCATGCTCTCTACCCTGAACTTCACCTATCAGGGGCTTTGGGCGGGGCCATGGTTGCGCGATGTTGGCGGCCTTGATGATGGGCCGCGCGCCGCTGCATTGTTGATCTATTCGATTGGGATGATGTTGGGCAGCCTTTTCACGGGTCAGGCCGCTTCCTTTGTGCAAGCGCGCGGCTTTTCGCCCATGTTGATGCCCTATGTTGGTGTTGCGGGCTGTCTTCTCGCGCAGGCCATGCTGATGCTTGGGCCGGCTGATTTCTGGACCATGGCGTTTTTGTGGTTCCTGTTTTCCTTTTCGGGGTCGGTCGGGCCTGCCGGCTATGCCGCGATTGCGCAAGGCTTCCCCCCGGCACTGGCCGGGCGCGTTTCCACTGCCATTAATTTCCTGATGCTTTGCGTGGTTTTCTTGTTCCAGACCGGCATCGGTGCCATCCTTGATCTCTGGCTGCGCAATGAAAGTGGCGGTTGGGCCCCGGAAGGCTATGTCTGGGCGCTTGGCATGACATTCTCCGTCCAATTGGCCGCCGTGCTTTGGATTATGCTGCCCTGGTGTCAGGTAAAGAAGGAAGCTGCATGATGGAAGAACGTGTCACGAAAATCCTTGATCGCTACCGTGTCACAAATGGCCGAGGCTTCCGCTTGAAGAATTATGACCCAGGCGATACCGCCGGGCTTGGGCTTGAAAAGACCGCGGCTCAGGCGCTGCTGCAACAAGGGGTGGTCCGCCTTGCTGAAATGCAGGATAAGCTTTACGCGCAGGATCGCTGGTCGGTTCTTTGTATTTTCCAAGCCATGGATGCTGCCGGCAAGGATGGCGCCATCAAGCATGTTTTCTCAGGCGTCAACCCGCAGGGCTGCCAGGTGCATTCCTTCAAGGCGCCGGGCGCGATGGAATTGGACCATGATTTCCTCTGGCGCCATTCCATAGCGCTGCCGGAACGCGGGCGTATCGGCATTCATAACCGTTCCTGGTACGAAGAAGTGCTTGTGCTGCGCGTACATCCCGAATTCCTCGTGCGCCAGAAGCTGCCGCCTTCCCTGATTGGCAAGAAAATTTGGGATGAAAGGCTGGAAGACATCGCGGCTTATGAGCGTTACCTGGCGCGTCAGGGCACGGTGGTGCTGAAGTTCTTCCTGAATGTGAGCGAGGATGAACAGAAAAAGCGCTTCCTGGCGCGTATCGAAGAACCTGAGAAGAACTGGAAATTCTCACCCAATGATGTCGCGGAACGCGCCCATTGGGGGGATTATATGAAGGCCTATCAGGGCGCGATCACCGCAACCGCGGCCCCCCACGCGCCATGGTTTGTCGTGCCAGCCAATGCCAAATGGTTCACCCGCCTTGTGGTGGTGGCGGCCATTATCGAAGCGCTGGAAAAGCTTGATCTGCATTACCCCGCCGTCACCAAGGAACAAAGCGCCGCCCTTGCGGTGGCGCGAAAACGCCTTGGCTAGAGCGGGCTATTCGCCCACCGCATCCAGCACATGCAGCGCATAGGTATAGGCCGCGCCGGCATTAAGCGCGATGGCGACGCCAAGCGCTTCGGCGATTTCTTCCTTTGTGGCGCCGGCGGCCTTGGCCTTGCGCGCATGGGCGTCAATGCAGCCATCGCATTTGGTGGTGATGGCAACGGCAAGGGCGATGAATTCGCGTGTTTTCGCATCCAAATGCTTGGTTTGCGCCGCACCATTTGAAAGGGCGACAAAGCCTTTCACGATTTCAGGGTGCAATTGCCCCAATTCCTTGCCGCGCGCCTTCAGCCCCGCGCTGTAGCTTTCCCAATCCTTGACTTCGGTCATGACCTTCTATCCTTTCAATGCATTACAGCGGCAGCGGCGCTGGCATAGCCCACGCGACGTTCTGGTGGCACGGGATGGCGCCCTGCCACGCGTTCCAGCAGCAGGCGCGCATCGGCCAGCATGCCGGCTTTCATTGCTGCATCAAGGAAAAGCTGTTCCAGCACATCCTGTTGCGCATGGCTGCCGCCCATGCGGTGCATCACGCCAATCGCCGGGCGCATCACGGCAACGGCGCGGGCGTAATCGCCGCGCCCATGCGCCAGCACGGCCTCACACACTGGCAGCGCCGCATCGCGCAGAATGGGGGCGAGTGTGCCGCCCGCAGCGATGGCATCACGAATGCCGTCCAATAGCCGCGCTGCCGCCTGGAAGCGCCCGCTTGCCACAAGCGCCATCATCCAATGCGGCAGGGTGAAGGCGGACAAGCAATCACCAATCCGCGCTTCTGCCTTATCGGCCAATTCTTCCCAGCGTGCGCCAATATTCACACCCTGGCGCTGCAAGCGAAACAGCATGGAAGCGGCATTCTGCACATCAATGTAAAGATCGGGTGCGGCTTCCGTCAGCGGGCTTTGCAGATTGCGAAAGCCCTTGTCGTACAGCGTCAGCACCTCTTCGGATTCCGCGCGTTCCAAATGATACATGGCGCGGTGCCAAAACAAATGATGCGCCAGGTTGGAAGCGCCTTCCCAATGCTTTTCCAAACCCGCGAGCCAGGCAATGCCTTCGCCCCTCCGGCCCTGCATTTCCATCACATGCGCTACCGCATGCGCCGCCCATAAATCGCCTGGGTCAAGATCAATGGCGGCGCGCCCGCTTTCTTCCGCCACCTGGTAATTGCCGCATTCCTCATGCGCGAAGCAGCGACAGGCCAGAATGCTGCCATAGGCAGGCAGGGCGGCGGTCCAGCGCGGATAGACGCCATCCACGACGCGCTGCATGGTGCCAACACGCCCCAACCAAAACGCGTTGAAGTGATGCAGCCGGAAGGCCAGAATATCATGCGGGTGGTCGCGCAAAATCGCCTCCCACCCTGCCAGCGCTTTGTCCAAATCCCCCGCTGCCCAAGCGGTGACGGCGGCGGCATGGGCCGCTTCGCGTGCATTGGCCTTGGCGGCAAGGCGGGTTGCGGTTGCGGCCACCTCGCGCGCGGCGGGCAGCAGCGCGGCCTTATAACCAAGCAAGGTGAGCGCTGATTGCAACACCCGCGCCATCGGCATGTCGCCATCCGCTTCCAGCAGCGCTTTTAACCGCACGGGCGTATCGGCGCGATATTTCAGATAGCCCGTCACGACATGATCATAAGCCTGCGTTGCCGCTTCTGAAGCACTGGTGATGGCAAGGCCGTGCTGATCCTGGGGCATGGGGAACCTCCAACATTTAAGCCCAAAGCTTGCCAGCCTTGGCCAAGCCGTGTCGAGTATCAGCACCAACACGACGGAGCGATAAATGTCCGAAGATACCCCCGAAGCCCGCCTGGCAGCACTTGGCCTGGTGTTGCCGCCAGCACCGAAGCCCCTTGGCACCTATGTGCCATTCCGGCGCGATGGGAGCATCATCTATCTCTCGGGCCAAGGGCCGCGCGATGCGGAAGGAAAACCGATCAGCGGCAAGGTGCCAACGGAAGTCAGCATTGATGAAGCCTATCAGCTCGCGCGCCGGGTTGGGCTTTCCTTGCTGTCCGTGGCCGCTTCTGCTGCGGGCGGGCTTTCCCGGCTGCGTGCGCTGAAGGTCCTTGGCATGGTCAATGCGGTGCCGGAATTTCGCGAGCATCCGCGCATCATCAATGGCTGTTCGGATCTTTTCGTCGCGGTGCTGGGGGATAACGGCCAGCATGCGCGCTCCGCAGTTGGTTTTGGCAGCCTGCCCAATCAAATCCCGGTAGAGATCGAGGCGATTTTCCGCGTGCTGGATTAACCGGGTTCAGGCCTTTGTCCCGGTACTGCCGAAACCGCCCGCACCGCGTGCGGATTCCGGCAGTTCGGTCACTTCGCGCCAAACGCCGCGCGTCACCGGCGCCAGCACGGCTTGGGCAATGCGCATGCCGCGTTCCACGGTGAAAGGCTCATTGCCTGCATTCATGAGGATCACGCCCAATTCACCGCGATAATCCTCATCTATCGTCCCGGGGCTATTGGGCAGCGTAATGCCATTCTTGAGCGCCAAACCTGACCTGGGCCGCACCTGAATCTCATACCCCGCAGGGATCGCCATTTTAAGGCCGGTTGGAATCAAGGCGCGCCCTCCCGGTGGGATCACCACCGGCGCGCTGATCGCCGCAAGCAAATCCATGCCCGCGGCACCTTCTGTCGCATAGCTTGGCAGCGGCAGATCCGCGCCATGGGGCAGGCGTATCACAGCAATTTCCGGTGTCATGCCAAAGCCTCTGCTATGCGCGCGGCAAGCTTCGCCGCGACGTCTTCCTTCTTCATGCGCGGCCAGGCTTCCGTGCCTTTGGGCGTGATCAGCAGCACGGTGTTCTCCGCCCCCCCCATCACATCGCCCGAGACATCATTGGCAACGATCCAATCGCAGCCCTTCTTGCGGCGTTTGGCCCGCGCATGTTCTTCCAGTTTTTCGGTCTCTGCCGCGAAACCCACCACCAGCTTTGGCCGGCGCGGCCCGGCAGCGGAAAGCGTCGCCAGGATATCGGGGTTGAGCGCCAGTGCGATCGGCGGCGGTACTTCCCCCGCGATTTTTTTCATTTTCTGATCGGCGGCTGCCGCACTCCGCCAATCCGCCACCGCCGCCGCGCAAATCGCGACATCAGCGGGAAGTGCCGCTTCGCAAGCGGCCAGCATATCACGCGCGGATTCCACGCGCTGCACGGTCACACCCTTCGGGTCCGGCTGCGCCACGGGGCCAGAGACCAACGTCACCCGCGCGCCAAGTGCTGCAAGCGCTGCGGCAATCGAATGGCCCTGCTTGCCGCTGCTGCGATTGGCGATGTAGCGAACCGGGTCAATCGGTTCATGCGTCGGCCCGCTCGTCACCAGCACATGGTGGCCATGCAGGGGCTGCGCGGTGGGGGTGAGTGCTGCCACAACCGCCTCAAGCAATGCCGCCGGTTCAATCAACCGACCCGGTCCCGATTCCGGTTCCGCCATGGCGCCCACTTCCGGCCCGGCCAGCATAATGCCGCGCGCCCGCAGCGTCGCGATATTCGCCTGCGTCGCCGGGTTTTCCCACATGGCGGGGTTCATCGCGGGTGCGACCATGATCGGCGCGCGCGTGGCCAACAGCACGCAGGTCGCCAAATCATCCGCAAGCCCATGCGTGATTTTCGCGAGCAAATCCGCCGAAGCCGGCGCCACCAGCACCAGATCGGGCAGTCGCGCCAGACGGATATGTCCAATCTCGGCCTCGGCTGCCCAAAGATCATCATGCACGGCCTGGCCGGTAATGGCGGCGAGCGCTTCCTTGGTGACAAAGCGCGCCCCGCCCGCGGTCAGGATGGCGGTGACGCTTGCCCCAGCCTTCCGCGCAAGCCGCGTTAATTCCAGCACCTTATAGGCGGCGACGGAGCCCGAGACGATCAGCAGGATTTTGCGACCAGAAATCATGGCGGCAAACCTAACCCAGAAGCCGCGTGAATGAAATCAGCCCCCTGGCGCGGGCCCCTGGTTCGGGCATCATGGCCCAAGGCCGCCCACTCAGCGCGGCAAGGGGGAAACTCAATGGCAGGCGGGAAGCTCCGCGCCACCGGCGTTCTTGCGCCCTTCGGGCAGCGCGGCTTTCGTTTTCAATGGCCGGCTGATCTTGCCACCTCCTGGGCATTTGAGATGGAGACGCTGATCCTGGGCTGGTATGTGCTGACCGAAACGGGATCAGTCACTTGGCTTGCCATCTTTGGGTCCCTTCTGCTGATTGGCACGCTGCTGTCACCCATGTTTGGCGTAATGGGCGACAGGGTCGGGCACCGGCGCGTGCTATCCGCCATGCGCGCCTGGTATGCGGTGCTGGCGGCGGTGCTCATGGCCTGCGCCATGGCTGGTCTGCTTTCCCCCTGGCTTGTCTGTGGCGTGGCCTTGCTGTGCGGCCTGGTACGCCCTTCCGATATGGGCATGCGCAATGCGCTGATTGCGGCCAGCATGCCCGCGCCCTTGCTGATGGGCGCAATGGGGATTGAACGCATGAGCGCCGACAGCGCCCGCGTGATCGGTGCGCTCACGGGCGCCGGGTTGGTCGCGTTCCTCGGCATTGGCCCGGCCTATATGGCGGTGACGGCGATTTACCTTTGCGCCTTTGTGCTGACCCTGCAGGTGGATGAACCACCAACCCGCGCCGCCCAAGGTGTGGCGATGAAAACGCCCTGGGCTGATCTTGGCGATGGCATTGCCTATGCGCGCTCAACGCCGCCCGTGCTGGCGGCGCTGCTGCTGGCCTGCCTGGCCAATTTCGCTGCCTATCCCATCAGCGGCGGCCTGCTGCCGCATGTGGCGCGCGATGTTTATGGGCTGGATCGCACTGGGCTTGGCTATCTGTCCGCGAGTTTCGCCGGTGGCGCGATGCTGGGCTCACTTTTCATCAGCGCGCGGGGAGGCGGGCTGCCGCCGGCACGCACCATGCTGGCCGCGTCGCTTTCCTGGTTTCTGCTGCTATTGGTTTTCGCGCGCCTGACGGACCCTGTGCTGGGTGGCGTGGTGCTGGCTTTGGCGGGGTTTGTGCAAAGCTTTTGCATGGTGCCGCTGGCGGTTCTGCTGCTGAGGATTACCTTGCAGGATTTTCGCGGCCGCGTGATGGGGCTGCGCATGCTGGCGGTTTATGGCTTGCCGGTTGGGCTGATGATAGCCGGGCCTTTGGTGGGTGAGATCGGCTTTGCCGATGCCGGCGCGCTTTATGCGGGCTTCGGCGCCTTATGCACGTTGGCGATTGCGCTGTTCTGGCGCGCGCATTTGCTGCCGCGAGAGGTGCCGGCGAATGGGCTGCGCAGCCAATAGAACTTCCAACTTACACCAGCATTTGGCAAACTGATCGCAACCAGAAAGGAAACGCCGATGCCCCTTACCTTGTCCCGCCGTCATGCGCTTGCCCTGGCTGGTGCCAGCGCGCTCGCCCCCGCCGCCTTCGCGCAGGGCACATTCCCTGATCGGGCAGTGAATATGATCGTCCCCTTCGCGCCTGGCGGCACGCCCGATATCGCGGCGCGGCTGTTGGCGCCGAAAATGGGGGAATTGCTCGGCCAGCCGGTGACGGTGGAAAATCGCGCCGGGGCAGGGGCCACCATTGGCACCCGCGCTGTGGTGCAGGCGCGCCCCGATGGGCATACGATTCTGATGGGCTCCATTTCCTTCCTGACGGCGCCACTCACGGCCGACCCGATGCCCTATGATCCCGTGGCGCAACTCCGCGTGATAAGTCTGATTTCGACATCGCCCTATGTGCTGATTGTGCGCGCCGATAGCCCGGCCAAGGATATTGCCGGGTTTCATGCCATGGTGCGGGAGCGCGGCAATAGACTGAACTACGGATCATCGGGCAGCGGCACGCCGCTGCACTTGGGTGGCGAGCTTTACAAGCTGATGATGGGCGTGGACCTGACGCATGTCGCCTATCGTGGCAGTGGCCCGGCGATCACCGCGCTGATTGCGGGCGAAGTGGATATGGTGTTTGCCGATGTCCCCGGCGCTTCCGGCCAAATCAGGGCCGGCACGGTGCGGCCCTTGGCGACCATGGTGCAGCAACGCATTCCGCAATTACCAAACGTGCCGACCATGGCGGAAAGCGATCCGCGCTTGAGGGATTACGATGTCTATACCTGGGCTATGCTGGTGGCGCCGAAAGCGACACCTGATCGCGCCGTGAACCGCCTGCATGAAGTAGCCATCGCCGCCGCGCGCCAGCCTGATATCATGAAGCGCTTTGAAGAAATGGGTTTTGATTATGTCGGCTCATCGCCCGCCGATGGTGACAAGCGACTGGAAACGGAACGCGACAAGTGGCGGGATGTGATCAAGCGGGCGAATATCAAGGTGGATTTGTAATCAGCCACCCTCACCCCTGCCGCAGCCCCGCACGTTCCGCCGCTGCGCGAGTCCATGCTGTCTCCCGTTGCAGAAAGGCGGCAAAGCCTAGCGGGGTGGCCTCGGTCCCGCTGGCCATGAGGCTGCCCATGCCTTCCAGCCGCGTGCGCACGGCGGGGTCAGCGACGGCGGCGGCCACAGCCTCACCCAGCGCCTTCGCGACGTTTTCGGGCAGGCCCGTTGGCGCCACAATGCCGACAAAGGCCGCAGCCTGATAACCGGCAACGCCGGCCTCGGTCGCGGTTGGCAATTCGGGCGCTTGCGGCAGCCGATCCGCCGCCGCTACCGCCAAAATCCGCACTGCGCCTTCCCGGTGCAGCGGCAGGGCTGTGGAAATTTCCGTAATGGCGCCGGATAATGTGCCGGAGACAAGATCAGGCGTCATCGCCCCACCACTGCCATAGGGGATATGGGTAATGCCTGCCCCCGTCGCGGCATTGAACATCTCGAGCGAAAGATGCGCCGTGCTGGCAATGCCTGACGAACCGAAACCGAGCTTGCCGGGATTGGCCTTTGAATAGGCTACAAGCTCCGCAACAGATTGCACCGGCAGGCTGCGATGCACGGCAATCACCATGGGCGTGCGCACGAAAAGCCCAATCGGCATGAAGTCGCGCAGCGGGTCATAGCCAAGATTGGTCTGCACCGAAGGGTTGATCGTCAGCGGCCCATTCGACCCGAGCAGAATCGTATACCCATCTGCCCGCAAGCGCGCGACCTGCTGCGCGGCAACACTGCCGCCCGCCCCCGCGCGATTTTCTACCACCACAGGCTGGCCAAGCTTCGCCGACATGGCCGGCGCGCAGGCGCGTGCTGTCAGGTCCGAATTCCCGCCCGGTGCGAAGGGCACGATCAGGCGGATGGGCTTATCGGGGAAGGCGGCCTGCGCGCGAAGCGGCTGGGACAATATTGGCGTTGCGGCAAGGGCCGTGAGCATCGCGCGGCGCGTTGAGGTGAAGGTCATTTTTCTGTCCGTTTCCCGATGATGGCAGCAAGCTTGCGGCGCCCGGACGGTACTCGCAAGCCCCGGGTTTTGCGGCAGCACGGCAGGATAAGGGCTACCCCCGCCCGCTAATTGCGCCGCGACTCCCGTGCAATCACCGCCAGCGCGGCGGATGAAATGGTAAGCTGCCCTAATATCTGCGTCATGTCGCGAATATAGCCCCAGGTTTCGAACGGTGCCGGGTCTTGCGGCAGCATCACCAGGCTCCCCGGTGCCAAGGGCGGCCCGCCGCCTTGGAAGTAACCCTGGCCCGCCGGCGCGGCTTCGCCATTCGGCAGCACCACGAAGACGCGCGACGCATCGGCAAAGCGCTGAGCGCCGCCCGATGCCTGGATGTATTCCGCCGCGCGCCAGCCCTGGCGGAAGGGCAGGCTGCCCGGGTTCAGCACCGCGCCGACCACCGTCACATCCTGCGGGCGCTTGGGCATGGCAATCACATCGCCAGGTTCCATCAGCATATCCAAATCTGGCCGCGCCAGCAGGATCACGGGATTGGCTTCCACCACCACGCGCCCGGCGGCGCGCGCTTCCCGCAAGGTGGCGGCCAATTCGCGCCCGGCCTTCATCGCGCCGCCCACATCCGCCGTGCCACCGCGTGAACCGGGCAGCGCCTGCCCCGCGGCCAATTGCACCAGGCTGCTTTCAAGATCCCGCGCGGTGCGGGCAAAGCCTTCCTGCTGGCGCTGGCGCACGCTTTCGCGTGTGAAGACCGCCCCATAGGGGAAGGCCTCAGCCGTCAGCCCGCCGGCGCGCGCGATCACTTCCGAAAGCCGCTCCCCCCGGCGCAATTCATAACTCCCTGGATGGCGGAATTCGCCCAGCAGCAGCACCGGGCCGGTATCCAAAGCATCCTCACGCCGAGGCACCCTTAGCGCCTGGCGTGGTGAAACCAGCTTTGCCCCACCACCAAGGCTGACGCGCGTGACGTGCCCCGTCAGTGCCGGGTTCGGCACGTCGCGCGCCACATCGGGTGCGCTTGCATTGCCAAGCGCCGTGACACCGCCCGCCACCGAAAGCGCATCGGCCAGGGGTGTGTTTTCCAGCATGGGGTATAAGCCGGGTGCCCGCACCTCGCCCGTCATCAATGCGGCGTGATCCAGCAGGAAGCCCGCCAATTCCGGCACTTCCTGGAAAATACGCGGGCAGCGCGCCTCGCCCATCTCCGGAAACCCTGTGGCGCGCGCATGGGCGAAGCGAGCAGGGGATGCTTGCGCGGCCTGGGCAATCTGCGTCAGCGCCACGCATTCCCCGCCTTGAGTTGCAGTTGCCTCGCCCCGCAAGGCGCGCTGGATGGCGCTGCTTGAAAGCCATTGGATATCCGCGCGTGAGAAGACAATCACCTCATCCCCATCACGCAACGCCGGCCCGCCGCGGCCTTCCAGCGCACGCGCCAGATCGAAGGGCAGCAAATGGCGCTGGCCGCTGCGCTGATCCGGGCGCAGCACCACGGCGAAGCGCGTATAGGGGTCAGGCCCCAATTGGCGATGATCTGCAATCAAGCCGCGCACAGATAGCCCCTGCCGCCCGCCGGCGGCACGGGTGATCGGCATCGCCACATGCCCGGAAAGTCGGACGGTGTTCGCCGCCACATCCGCCCCGGGCCGCACCAGCAACGCATCGCCGCGCCTGAGGCTGGCATTGACACCAAGCTCCGCAAAACTCCGCCGCCCCTGAGCGTCACTTTGCTGCACCAAAAACCGATTGCCACTGGGGCGGAGCGGCCCGCCGGCCAACGCCAAGGCATCTTCCAGCGGCATGGCGGCCTGCCGCGCCGGCAATTCGTAAATCCCGGGCCGCGCGACATCACCCGCAATCGCCACCACACCGCCAAGCGGGGGCACCAGAATGCGCTCACCCTCCCGCAGCGTCAGGTCAGCCTCCCCGGGCGCATCGGCCAGCAACGGATATAGGTCCACCTGGCGTGAGCCCGCCGGGCCTTCAATCCGGATGGCGCGTAGAGACCCGCTGCGCCGCACGCCTTCAGCCGCCGCCAGGGCGTCCAGCACACTCGCCAGCGCGGTCAGGCTTTGAAAGCCAGGGCGCATCACCTCGCCGCCCACGAAAATGCTGATCTGGCGGATCGCGCCTATGGAAAGGAACACTTCCGAACCGCCGAGTTCCCGCGCCGCGCGGGCTTCCATATCGGCGCGCAGATCAGCAAGGCTGCGCCCGGCAGCTGGGATGGGCGGCAATTCCGGCAGCAGCAGCATGCCATCCCGCCCGATCCTGAGCGAGAGCGTCTGTCGCGCCCGGCCACGGAGCGCCACGACCACCTCATCACCCGGGCCCAGAATATAGGACCCAGGCAGGGCGCCGAAGCTGGGTGGCGGGGTGGCGCCGCCGCGGAAACTGTCATAGCCGAATTGGCGGAGTTCAGCCTGTTCCAGCCTTTCGGAAAAGAAGGCCTCGATGCTGGAAAGGGCCGGGCGCGGGACAGGCGCTGGGGCTGGTGCGCTGGGCGGGGCTTGGGGCTGCGCACCCCGCCCCTCCAGCACGCGCGCCAGGATGTCGCGCTGGGCAGATGGCGGCAGGTTAGGAAGGTTGGCGCCGCCGGGCAGGCTTAGCGGCAGGCTGGGTGGGGCAAGGAATTGCGTGCCTGATTGCGCGGCGGCATGCGCGGATGCAACTAAAATACATAAAATCAATAGGATAGAGCCGAATCGGCTGCATTTTGAGAAAAAATCCTCTTTGGCGAAACGGAGCATATGATACACCAAAAAATATTCTTGAAATTTCCTTAACACAACCATAGATTGATTATCAACATCTCAAATCACCCAGGGAGGCACGCTGTGCCAGGTGATACGGTTCTGGGCGACGCAAGCCCCGCAGCCATTTCCGCGCCGCCATGGCAGCGCCGCTGGCTTTACGCCGAAGCGGCTTGGCGGCTTGGCCCGCGCCCAGTCGCGCTATTCGCATGGCACAGGCTGCGCCTTTCCCTTGGGCTTGCGCATCGCGCCTTGCCAGATCTGCCCACCCCGCGCGGTCCATTTCTGTCAGATGCCTGCGTTATGGCGGGTCCGAAGCGCGACTGGCATGGCCCTTTCGCAGCAGAAACCCACGCTTTGGACGTGCTGGCCCGGCCTTGCGCCGATATTCGCGGGCTTTGGGAAGCGCACCGGCTGGCGCCACTCCTCCACCTTGCTCAAGCCGCAGCGCAAGACCCCGAAGCTGATCACCTGAACCAAGCCGAGGCGCTGCTGGCCGATTGGGCCGCCGCGAACCCACCCTTTCGCGGCCCCGGCTGGGCCTGCGCGCAGGAAGCGGCGCTGCGCGCCATGGGGATTAGCCTGGCCCTTGCCCTGCTCGGCGCCGATCGCCGGCCAAGCCCCGGGGCGCGGGAATTACTCGCGCTGCATGCAAGGCGTATCCGCGCAACCCGCGCCTATGGCGCGGCGCAGGACAATAATCACCCGATCAGTGAGGCAGCGGGGCTTTTCATCTGCAGCCTGCTTCTGGGCAAGGCGCGGGACCAGCGCGCCGGCGCACGGGCGCTCTCGCGCGCCGTGGCGCGGCTGGTTGCGCCCTGTGGCGCCTTTGCCCAGGCCTCGCCGGCTTATCACCGGCTGATGCTTGATGTACTGGCGACCGCCGAATGGTTCCGCCGCCGCCATGGCGCGCCGGGCTTTGCCGCGCCTTTTGCCGCACGCGCCGCCGCCGCCACGCAATGGTTGGGGCGCATCATGGCGCCGAATGGCGCCTTGCCCCGCATCGGGCCATGCGATGATTCGGCCTTCGCTGATCTATCGGGCCTTGGGCCGGGCGATGCGCGTGCCAGCCTGGAACGCGCATCGCGACTTTTTTTGAACGCCAGCGCTGGGTTGCCGGATGATGCCGGCTGCCGCGCCCTTGGCCTTGCAGCGGCGCGTGCCATGCCCAGGCCCCAAGCCCAGTATTGGCGCAGCGCCGGTTGGTTCGGCGTAACTGGCGCAGGCGGCGCGCGTGGGGTGCTGCGCACCGGAGTACCGCTCCGCTTTCGGCCCGGTCAGGCCGATTTGCTGCATTTTGACCTGTGGGATGGCAATGACAACCTGCTGCGCGATGGTGGCAGCGGCGCCTATTTGCCGCCCCCCGGCTTTGATTGGTGGCAAAGGATGCTGGCCGGCGGGGCAGGGCATAATCTGATCACCTTTGACGATGCTGAGCCCATGCCGCGGCTTGGCCCCTTCCTGTTCGGGCGCTGGCCGCGCTGCCGCGCCATTCCGGATGGCGCGAAAACCCGCGATTGGCGCGGCAATCGCCATGCGCGGAGGATTGAATGCCGTGGCCGTCTTTGGCGCGTGGAAGATCGCGTCGGGGGCGATTTCCGACGCCTCGCGCTGCGCTGGCGGCTTTCACCTGGTGATTGGCGGCGCATTCCCGATGGCGTGGAAGGTACCAAGGCACGCATCACCCTTGCCGCCGATGCGCCTTTCAGCCTGGAATTGATCCGCGGCTGGGAAAGCCCCGCCTATGGGCGGGTGGAGCCCGCGCCCGTGCTTGAACTCCGCGCCAAGCGCCCAATCGGGCGGATTTATACCGAAATCACGCTCCCCAAAATGGGTGGGTGCTGATGCCGCTGCCGCTGCTGCTGATGGGGCTTTGGGCTTGGCGTGCCAGATTGGCGCTGATCCTGCTGCTGCTATGGATTGGCGGGGCAGCGGCCATCCTGCTTTGGCCGCGCGGCCATGTGGCGCGCGCCCAGGTGGCACCGGCGGAAACGACGTCCTTCGCGATCTCCGCGCTGCTTGCGCCCCAGTCACCTGGCTTGGGTCAGGGGCTGGATACGCGCCCGGCTGGCAATTTCGCCATCTATCTGGCCGCGCTGCGTTCGCCCGAAGCGGCGCGGATGCTGACCACGGAAACCGCCCTGCTGGAGGATATGGAACGGGCGCGTCAGCTATCTTTGTTTTCGGGTTTGCGCGGCTGGCTTGGCCTCAATCGCGCGCTTGATGCCGATGATGTGCTGGCTTGGTTAGGGCGGTATTTTTCGGTAAATCAGAATCTTGGAAGCATTATTTGGACGATTGAGTTAACCCATGCCAACCCAGCGCTTGCGCTGCAAAGCCTGATCAGCCTGCATCGCTTTGCTGAGGCCAAGGTACGCGCTGACCTTGCTGACCAAGCCGCGCGGCGGGTTGCAGCGTTGGAAGTGCGGCTTGCCGGCGAAAGCGACGTGTTCCTCCGCAATAGCCTTTACGATCTTCTGGCGCAGCAGCAGCGCGCCGGGCTGGTGGTGGCGGCTGATGAGGCGGTGGCGGCGCGGCTGATCGCCGCCCCCATGGTGGAAGCCCGCGCTTCGCGGCCCAATCGGCCTTTACTGCTGGGGCTTTGGACATTGGCGGTGCCCTTCGCGGTTTTCATGGGGGCGGCTGGGGTGCTGCTGATGCGCCTGGCATTTCGCGACGCCGCCATCCTGACACGGCGCCCGGCCATGCAGGGGGATTGAGCGTGCGGGCCGAAACAACGGAAGCCGCGTGGCCCGATGGCGCATTCGCCTGGTTGGCCGGCGCCGCAGCAGCCCTGCTGCATCTGGCTGGGGCGCTGAAATCCATCCCGTTGATTGGCCAGCTACCCATTGATTTTACAGTATTGATTGCCCTGGCCGCGCTGCCTTTGCTGACACTATGCGCCATCACGCGGCGTTGGGTGGTGGCGCCGCAGATTGGCCTGCCGCTTGCGGCCATTTCTGGGCTTTGGCTTTGGCTGGTGTTGGCCGGCTGCTGGAGCGCCTCGGGCGCTGTGATGGGCGCCAAATTGGCGGAAATCATTCTGCTCGCGCCGATCATGCTCATGGCCGGGCTGCTGGTGGCGGGGGATGACGCGGCCTTGCGCGGTTTTTGTGCCGGGGTGCTAATGGCCGGCGCGGCGGTCGCGCTTAGCCTGACTGACAATCTGGCGGAAGGTAGCGTTGCGCTTGGCGGGCTTGCCGGCGCCGATCCCGAAAAATGGCGCATCGCCTATCAGGTAACGGGGCTTGCCATTGCCATGGCGGCTGCCCTGGCTGCGGTGCATTGGGCCGAAGCGCGTGGCATGGCGCG
This sequence comes from Asaia bogorensis, assembly GCA_945886995.1. Classification (GTDB taxonomy): domain Bacteria; phylum Pseudomonadota; class Alphaproteobacteria; order Acetobacterales; family Acetobacteraceae; genus Neoroseomonas; species Neoroseomonas bogorensis_A. The sequence goes on along the minus strand of CAMCZJ010000004.1, from coordinate 5,635 downwards.
CCGGCTTTTCTGGCTGAGTGTTAGCGTGGCGCTGGCGTTGGGCGCGCTGCTGCCCGGCGGGCGGGCCGCGCTGGTGGCGCTTGGTTTTTGCCTTGTACTGGGACCATTGGTGATCCTGCTACGGCAGCAAATGCCTGGGCAGGCGGCGCTTTGGGGGCTTGGCTTGCTCTTCCTGGCCGGCGGCGCGGCGTGGTTCGGCGATAGTGAAGCGGGCCATCAGGCGCGTGCTTTGGAGAGGTTTTTTGTGCCCAATGTCATGGAAAGCTCAGGGCGCCCGCCGCTGTGGGACAGCGCCTTGGCCCTGGCTGGTCAGGCCATGCCCTTTGGCCTTGGCACCGGCGGCTTCAGCCTGGCGGCGGGGTTTGGCGAGTGGCGCGGACGGCATCCGCATAATCTGGCACTGGAAGCCTTGGTGGAGGCTGGCTTGCCCGGCCTTGTCCTCTGGCTGATTGCCTTTGGCGGGGCCGCTTGGGCGGTTTGGAATCTTGGCCGCACGGCGCCTTCCTGGCGGCTCGCGCGCATCCTGATGCTGTGCCTGCCGATGGCGGTGACGCTTCAGGTCTCTACCGATCTTGGCAATCGGATGGCGTGGCTGACGCTTGGCTTGGCACTTGGGCTTGGGTTGCGCGCCGCGGCACCATTGATGGGGGCGGGTCATGTACGCGCTTTGGGGTAAGGCATGGCTTGATCGGGGGGCGGCGCTGCTGGTGCTGGTATTGGGCGCCCCGGTCTTTGCGCTGCTGGCGCTGGCGGTGCTGCTCGCCTTGGGGCGACCCATCCTGTTCCGCCAGCGTCGCGCCGGGCGGCATGGCGCGCCCTTCACCTTGCTGAAGTTCCGTTCAATGCGTGAGGGCGATGGGCCGGATGCCGCGCGGCTCGGCACCTTTGGGCGCTGGTTCAGGGCCAGCGGGCTCGATGAATTACCCCAAATGATCAATATCTTGCGCGGTGAGATGAGCCTGGTTGGGCCGCGCCCCTTACCTTGCGACTATACGCCGCTATTGGGCGTGACGGAGGCAAAGCGGCTTTGGGTAAGGCCCGGTTTACTGGGATTGGCCCAGGCGAAGGGGCGGAATGCGCTGCCATGGTCACAGCGGTTCGTTTATGACGTAAGATACGCAACACAAAAAATTGAAATTGCAACAGATTCCAAGATTGCTCTGACCTGCTGCGTGCTGCTGCTGCGCGGGCATGGGACCCGAATGCCCGGTTATGCGACTTCCGCAAAGCCGATAGAATTCTAAACCAAAATACAATCATGAGTTGATTTTATGAAAATCATATGCGTCTATAGGGTGTGAACGTGATGCTTCCTTCTGCCGAATCCCTCAGCGCTTTGCCCAAGGGCATAAGCCAGCTCAAGCCTTCGTCTGCAGCCATCCTGCTCTCCCCGCCGCATCTATCGGGCCGGGAGAGGGCAGCAATTGAAGCAAGCCTCGCTTCCGGCTGGCTGGCGCCGGCGGGCCCCACGCCGCGTGCCTTTGAACATGCCTTGGCCGAGGTCACGGGCTTCGCCCATGTGCTGGGGGTTGCTTCTGGCACTGCCGCGCTGACGCTCGCTTTTCGGGTGCTGGAGATCGGCCCAGGGGATGAGGTCTGGGTGCCCGGATTTACCTTCATCGCCTCTATCGCGCCCGCCTTTCAGCTTGGCGCAGTGCCGCGCTTTCTGGATGTTTGCCCGGCAAGCTGGACGCTCGACCCCGCGCTTTTGGCCAATCAGCTCCGTCAGGCAGCGCGCCAGGGTAGGCTCCCCAAAGCCGTGGTCGCGGTGGATATCTATGGCCAATGCGCCGCGCTGCATCAAATCGCGCCGCTTTGCGCTGAATATGGCGTGGCGCTGATTGCTGATAGCGCGGAAGGGTTGGGCGCCAGCCAGGCCGGGTTGCCCGCCGGGCGCGGCGCCTTGCTCGCGGCGTTTTCCTTCAATGGCAATAAGATCATCACCGCCGGTGGGGGCGGGGCGCTGGCATCTGATGACGCGCGGCTGATCGCGCGCGCCCGCGCCTTGGCGGATCAGGCGAAGAACCCGGCGCCGCATTATGAACATGACACCACCGGCTATTCCTTCGGCCTGTCTTCCCTATTGGCTGCCGTCGGGCTGGCGCAATTGCCCAAGCTTGCCGATCGTGTGGCCCGGCGCCGCGCGATTTTCGCGCGGTACCAGGAAGCCTTGGAAGATGTGCCTGGGGTTTCCTTCATGCCGGAAGCGCCCTGGGGGCGCGCGTCCCGCTGGTTGACCGCTGTGCTGATTGACGCTGAGCGCTTCGGTATGGACCCGGATGGGCTGCGCCGTGTCCTGGCCATTGAGGGTATTGAAAGCCGCCCGGTCTGGAAGCCTTTACATCTGCAGCCGGTGTTTCGGGAGGCACCACGCGCCGGCGGCGCGGTGGCTGAGGCGCTTTTCGCCAGGGGGCTTTGCTTGCCTTCCGGCAGTGGCTTGGCGGCTGGCGCGCAGGATCGCGTGATCCGTGCAATCCGCGCCGCAGCGCAGGGCTGAAGGCCGTGCGTATCCTTTACCTTCATCAGCATTTCAGCACGCCTGAGGGTGCCACGGCGACACGGAGTTTTGCCTTTGCCCGGGCGCTTGCCGCGCATGGCCATCGCGTGACGCTGGCCACCGGCCGCTATCATGGCGCTGAGACAGGGCTTGCCGGCGCCTTCCGCAAAGGCCGAAGGGAAGGGCGCGTCGCAGGTTTTCAGGTGGTGGAATGGGACATCCCTTACGCCAATGCCATGGGTGTTGCGGCGCGGGGCGCGGCGTTCCTGCGCTATGCGGCGGCGGCGGCGCGGTTGGCCTTCCGGATGAAGCCTGATCTGATTATTGCATCTTCCACCCCGCTCACGGTGGCGCTGCCTGCGCTTATGGCTAAGGCGCTGCGCGGCATTCCCTTCATTTTCGAAATCCGCGACCCTTGGCCGGAATTGCCGCGCGCCATGGGCGTGCTGCCGGCACCGCTTGCGCCTGTGTTCGAATCGCTCGCCAATTTGGCCTGCCGGCAGGCGGCAGCGGTGGTGGCGCTTTCGGAAGGCATGGCGGAAACCGCGCGCGCGCGTGGCGCTGATCCGGCACGGGTGCAGGTGATCGGCAATGGCTGCGACCTTGACCTTTTCGGCCCGCATATCCCGCCCTGGCGCCCGCCAGAGGCCGCGCCCTGGGAAGTGCTGGCGCTTTATGCCGGCGCGCATGGCCGCGCCAATGGGCTTGGCGTGATGATTGATGCCGCGCGGTTTCTAGCCGAGCGGGGAGAGACCCGGCTTCGTATTCTGTTGGTGGGTGAGGGGGCGGAGAAAACCGCCCTTATTCAGCGCTCGGCAGGCTTACCCAACCTGACCTTCCTGCCACCTATGCCCAAGCGCGATGTGGCGCGCTTGTTCGCCGGCAGCCAAATTGTGCTGCATATCCTGGCCGATTGCCCTGCTTTCGCCGAATGGACCGCCCCCAATAAGCTGATGGATGGGCTGGCGGCGGGGCGGCCTGTTATCAGCAATGTCCCCGGCCAGGCCGCGCGGCTTTTGACCGAAGGCGGCGCTGGCATTGCCGTGCCGCCCGGTGATGCGCCGGGCCTTGCCGCCGCCTTGGTCAGCCTTGTGGAGGACCCCGCGCGCCGCGCGGCCATGGGGGCGGCGGCGCGTAGCCTTGCACTGCGCCAGCATGATCGGCGCCTGCTGGCCGCGCGTTTTGCAGCGCTTGCCGAAGCGGCCTTGGGTGCTGGGGCTGCAAGCGCAAGCCATGCGCGCCTCGTCATGTCAGGAAGGGGCTGATCATGCTGCCTGAGGTGCATCTGGTTGCTGCGGCGCGGCCCAATCTGCCGAAACTCGCGGCGCTTTGGCATGCGCTGACCCCTGGCCCTGCTTTTTGCAAACCCGTCCTGCTCCATACCGGCCAGCATGAGGACCAGGCGATGTTCGGTGTGCATTTCGCCGATCTTGGCCTGCCCACGCCCGATATTGCATTGGGTGTTTCCGGCGGCAGCCATGCGGTGCTGACGGGGCGTTCGATGATTGCCTGCGAAACCGTCTGGAAATCCCGCCGCCCCGCGGCAGTGGTGGTGGCGGGTGATGTGGATGGTGCGCTGGCGGCGGCACTCGCCGCGCGCAAGATGGGCATTACGCTGATCCATCTGGAAGCCGGGCTGCGTTCGGGTGAACGTGACCTGCCCGAAGAAATCAATCGCCGCGCCATTGATGCGATTTCCGACATTCTTTGGGCGCCGGATGAAGCCTCGGCGCAGCGGCTGCGGCAGGAAGGCCATTCAGCCAATGCGGTGCGCGCGGTGGGCAATGCGATGGTGGATACGCAAATGCGGCATTTGCAGACAGCGCGTGCGCGGCGCCTGCCGCGTGGGCTTACGCGTGGCGGCTATGGGCTGGTCACGCTGCATCGAGCCGGCAATGTGGACCATCCGGAACGTTTTATTGCCCTGCTCAATGCACTTTCAGCAGCGGCGCGCCATCTGCCGATGCTTTGGCCCATTCATCCGCGGGCGGCGGCGCAGATGAAATCCTTCGGCTTTGTGCCGCCCGCCGGTGTGCGCATCATGCCGCCGCTTGGGTATCTGGAGTTCCTGTCCTTGCTGTGTCGCGCGCGGCTGGTCGCGACCGATAGTGGCGGCGTGCAGGAAGAAGCGACCGCGCTTGGTCTGCCCTGCCTGACATTGCGCAGCGCCACTGAACGCCCCATCACCATCACCGCCGGGGTGAATAGGCTTGCCTCGCCTGAGGAATTGCCAGCGCTTGTGGCGGAAATTCTGGCGGCACCGGTGCAGCCGGCGCGCCCCATTCCGCTCTGGGATGGCCGCGCCGGGGCGCGCATGCGTGAGCATTTGCAAGCCGTGCTGGAAGGCGAGGAATGCCGCGCGATGGTGGCCTGACGCCGGTTTGGCTCGCACCACCTAGGGTGCTTTTGCTGTCTGCCGCGCATCCGCCGGCTGATATTCGCGTGGTCATGAAGGAAGGTGCCAGCCTGGCTGAGGCCGGCTATGCCGTGACCCATCTATGCCCCGCCCCGGTAGCAGGTACGGCGCCTGAAAAGGTGGCGGGCGTCGCCATTCAAACCTTCCCTGTGCGCCGCAGCGCCTGGCGCAGGTTTTTCGGTATTCCGCGCCTTGCCATGCGCGCGGCGATGCAGCGTGCGGAGGTTATCCATGCCTCCGAACCCGATGCCTGGGCGGCGGCGTTGCTGGCGGGGTGGTGGACAGGCGCGCGCATCATTTTGGATGTGCATGAACATTATCCATCACGCCTGGATGGGAAGGCGCCGGCCTGGCTGCGGCCCATGTTGCGCTGCCTGCTGCATGGCGCCTGTTGGGCTATGGGCCGCGCTGCGGACGCGGTGGTGGTGGCAAAGGATGGGTTGGAAGCCCCCTTTGGTGGCAAAGGGCGTGTGGTGCCGGTGCGCAATTATGCGTTTGGCGATGTACCGCCGCGTGTTCATGCCGCTGGTCCTGTGACGCTGCTGCATTTGGGGGCGCTGACGCGTGCACGCGGGTCCGAGCAGATGTTGCAAACCCTGGCGCTTTGCCCGCCCGAGACGCGGCTTTGCCTGATAGGTCGCTTCACCGATGGCAGTGAGGCCGAATTCTGGGCCAGAGCCGAAGCGCTTGGCCTGACGCACCGCATCCAGGCCCTGGGCTGG
>CAMCZJ010000003.1 GCA_945886995.1 Asaia bogorensis | reverse complement strand
GCATGCGCGACAAGGCCTGCCGGCGCATGTGGCAGCAGGCGCGCGAGGCGATTACGCGCGCTGGCATCCTGCCCCTTCAGCGCTGCCGATACGCGCGCAACTTCTGCGGCCAGCAAAGCCTCATGATCTGAAAGCGTGATTTCGCCAATGCCAGACCGGCCATCTTCCAGCCGCAACACAACAAAACACCAATTGGTCTTGGGCGTGACATTCACCCCCAGAAAATCCAGCGCGGCAATGCGCATCAGCCGCGCGCCTTGCGGCGTTCAATCGCAAGCGGCGGATCATCGGTTGCGAAGGCATCCATGCCAAGATCGAGCGCCCGCTCAATCTCCGTACGGTGATTGGCAGCCCAGACACCGGTGGTGAGGCCAGCGCTGCGCGCCGCAGCGATAAAGGCTGGCGTGACATCGCCCATGGAACATTCGCAGCCTGTCACACCAAGCGCGCGCGCTGCCGCCATGCAGGCATTCGGCCCCAGGCTTGCCAGAATGGGGCTATTCACCAGCCAAATCGCGCCCGCCAAACGCTTCTCCTCAGCCGCCGCCGCTGCCGTGCCGCCATGAAAGGCGATGATGATGCTGCGTGTCAGCATGCCCTCCGCTTCCAACACGCCAAGCACGCGCGGCAGAAAGTCCGGATAGGGTTTGTAGTCTCGATCGCCCTTCACTTCCACGCGGAGCAACTTGTCACTTGGCTCCACCAAACGCGTGAGCGCGGCGAGCGTCGGGATGGTTTGATCAGGCGCACCGCGAAAACGTGCCGCGCCAAGCTCAGCAGCGCTCTGCGCCACCAAAGGCCCGGCAAGATCCGTCATGCGTTCCAATGTTGCATCATGGTGCACCATGGGCACGCCATCGGCGGAGGGATGCACATCGCATTCCAGAACCTCAACCGGCAGAGTCAGGCTCTGGCGGAAGGCGAGCAGGCTATTCTCTGGCCAAAGAAAGGCCCCGCCACGATGCGAAATGATCTGCGGCTTTACCATCGCCATCAGCGTGCCGCGCGTTCGGCGTGTTTGCCCATGGTGTTGAAGGGCGCATAGGGTGGGAATGGCCCGATGGCGATCATATCAACCTCAACCAGCGCAGGGCCAGAAACCGCGAGGGCCTTTTTCAACACCTCAGTCACCTCCTCCGCTTTGCTGATGCGGAAGAAGGGCATACCGGCCAGGGCGGCGAGGCCCTCAAGATTCGGGTTCAAAATATCATCACCAAACAGGCGCCCATCGGCCAAAGCATCCTGAATGTGCCGGATCACGCCATAGCCACGATCATTCATGACCATGGTGACCAATTCGGCTTTTTCCTGCGTCGCGGCCCATAACTCATTCATGCCGAGCGCGAAGCCGCCATCACCCACCATGGTGATGGTCTTCCGCCCACCCGCGCCAAGTGCGGCGCCAATGCCCAGCGCCAGGCCCGGCCCAATGGCAGCACCCACCGGATGCACGGCATTGCACGGATCATAAATCGGGAAAATGCGATTGCCCCAAGTGGAGTTTGAGATGGTGATATCACGCACCCAAATCCCATCACGCGGCAGCGCGGCGCGTACCGCATCCGGAAAGCCCTGATAGGGACCAAGGGTTTCGCGATATTCCTGCCCGGCGCGGGATTTCAGCGCGGCGAAATCCGCAGCGAAGCCCGGGTCAACCGACATCTTCCCGGCCAGCCGATCCGCAAGTGCCGCCATCGTCAGCGCCGCATCACCATGCAGGAAGAGCGAAGACGCATAGCCGCGCCCATTCGCCGCAGCATCACCATCAACACGGATTAGCGTCTGCGGCAGCTTCATGTTGAAGTCCATGGTTTCATGCCCGCGCAGGCGCGACCCCACCACCAGCATGGCATCCACGCTGCCATAGAATTCCTGCACGCGTGGCGATCCATTGCCATGCAGCGCGCCGAGCGACATGGGGTGGTCTTCAGGAATGATGCCGCGACCATTCCAGGATGTGACCACGCCAAAGCCAAGCGCCATCAAGCGCGCCGCTTCCGCGCCAGCCTGCTTCGCGCCATTGCCAAGCCAAATCATGGGGCGCTTGGCTTTGGACAGAATGGCGACGGCTTCATCCAATTCCGCCGGATTAGGCGGCAGTGGCGCCGTGATGGGCAGCACCAAGGTATCCAACCCAGCAGGGCGCGGAATGGGCGTGCGTTGCAGATCAATTGGGATTTCGACCGAAACCGGACCACGTGGCGCTGAGAGCGCTTCCGCCGCCGCGCGCACCAAAACGCCAAACGCCTCATTGGCACTGCGCACGCGATAGGCCGCCTTGCAGACAGCCGCGAGTGCCTGGGTTTGGCCCGGCACGTCATGCACCGTGCCGACATCGCGATCAATGAAGCGTGTCGCGGTCTGCCCTGTGATATGCAGGACCGGGCTTCCCGCAAAACGTGCTTCCACCAAGCCAGGGATGGCATTGGCCATGCCTGGCCCCGTGCTGGTGAAGATCACGCCCAGATGGCCGGTGACACGCGCATAGGCATCGGCCATATGCGCGCCGCCCATCTCTCCACGCGCCTTTACATAGCGAAGGCGATTGCGCTGGCCGATTGCATCCAGCATCGGAATATTATGCACGGAGACAATACCGAAGACGGTAGAAACACCAATCTGCGGCAGGAATTCCGCCACCAGATCGGCGACGGTGTATTTCTCGGCCATGGCGCGGCCTCCCTATTTTTTTTGTACTTCAGAAACCGACCAGATCACCGCCCTTGAGCTTCAGCATCTCTCGCGCTTCCGCGGGTGTTGCGATTTCCAGGCTGAGTTCTTCCAGAATGCGGCGGATTTTCGCGACCTGTTCGGCGTTGGATTTCGCCGGCACGCCCTTACCGAGCCAGAGGCTATCTTCCAGCCCAACGCGCACATTGCCGCCCATCATGCCGGCCATGGTGGTGAAGGGCATTTGGTTGCGCCCTGCTGCCAGCACGGACCAAACGTAATCCTTGCCGAATAACCGATCCGCCGTTTCCTTCATGAACATCAAATTACGCGGCTCGGCCCCAATGCCGCCCAGAATGCCGAAAATGGTCTGGGTAAACAGCGGTGCTTCGACAATCTTGCGGTCCAGCATATGCGCCAGATTGTACAAATGCCCAACATCGTAACATTCGAATTCAAAGCGCGTGCCATGCTCCTTGCCGAGTCGTTCCACAACTTGTTCGATATCCTGGAAGGTATTGCGGAAGATGTAATTGGTGGTGCCTTCCAGGTAAGGCTTTTCCCAATCATACTTGAACTTCTTCACGCGCGCTGCCGATGGCGCGATGTTGAAATTCATCGAACCCATATTCAGGCTGCACATTTCGGGCTTCGCCAGCAAAGGCGCTGCCAATCTTTCATCCAAAGTCATGCCAAGCCCGCCGCCCGTGGTGATATTGATCACCGCATCGGTGGATTGTTTGATGACGGGTAGAAACTGCATGAAGACCTTGGGGTCCGGCGTGGGCTGGCCATTTTGCGGGTCGCGCGCATGCAGATGGATGATGGAAGCCCCCGCCTCCGCCGCCGCGATGGATTGTTCCGCAATCTCCTTCGGTGTGATCGGCAGGTATTCCGACATGGAGGGCGTGTGGATGGCACCGGTGACGGCGCAGGTAATGATGACCTTGGTCATGGCTTTCCCCTTGTTTGGCTTCTGCCTGATCCTGCCGCGCGCCGGGCCGGAACGGAAGGGGGTTATTCGTGCCTGAGCGCCGTTATCGGGTCCAAATGCGCCGCACGACGTGCCGGCCAGAAGCCAAAGAACAGGCCAGTCAGCGCCGAAACACCAACCGCAATCAGGACCGCATCGGCCCTGACCAGCACCGGCCAGCCCGCCACATCAGCCAGAATATGCGATAGCGCGATTCCCGCCAGCACCCCGGCAGCACCACCCAATAGCGCCAGCATCACCGCTTCTAACAGGAATTGCGCCAGCACATCTCGTCGCCGTGCACCGATCGCGAGCCTAAGGCCAATTTCGCGCGTGCGTTCAGTCACACTCACCAGCATGATGTTCATCACGCCAATACCACCTACCAGCAGCGATACTGCGGCGACAGAGGCGAGCAGGGTCGAAAGAGTACGCGCCGAAGCATCGCGCGTGGCCTGGATATCGGAGAGGTTGCGGATGGAAACGCTATCCGGTTCATTGGCGGCCACGCGATGGCGTTGGCGCATCAGGGCGCGGATGGCTTCCTCTGCCGCGGCCATATTCTCACTTTCGTGGACTTTGACGGAAATCACACCCACCTGACGCGCATTAGCGCGCGATGCGCCCATTACGCTGCGTCGCGCGGTCCAATAGGGCACGAAAACCGTATCATCCTGATCCTGACCCATGGGATTCTGGCCCTTGCGCGCCATGACACCAATCACCTCAAAAGGCGTTTGTCGAATGCGAATCTCGCGCCCCACAGGGTCTTCTTCGGCAAACAGCATCTCGGCCACGGTCGCGCCCAGGATCACCACCTTGCGCCCGCCGGCGGCTTCTTCAGGCGAGAATAAGCGCCCGCTATCGGCCACCCATTCATGGGCGATGAAGTAATCAGGTTCGGTCGCAAGCACGGTGGTGGACCAGTTCTGATTGCCGGCCACGACTTGAAAGGTCTGGCGAATGGAACCGGCCGCTACCTGCACTTCCGGAATCTCGCGCGCAATCGCCACCGCATCATCCCAAGCGAGGTTGGAACGCCCACCCGCGCCAAGCCGCACGCCACCCATGGTGGCGCTGCCGCCCCAGACGATCAGCAGATTGGCACCCAGAGATTGGATCTGCGCCAGCACCTGCCGCCGCGCGCCTTCGCCCACGGCCACTGTCGCAATCACCGCCGCCACACCAATGAAAATGCCAAGCGCCGTCAGGATGGAGCGCAGCAGATTAGCCGAAAGCGCCGATAACGCGCCGCGCAATGCTTCCAGCACATCAATGCCGCGCCTGGCAGCGGTAGTGATGGGCGGCAGAAGCGCGTTCATGCCGCTGCATCCGCCTCAGGCAGTGCGGCAAGAGCGGCGGCGGCATTGGCGGGGCTTTGCGTTTCATCCGCAATCAATCGCCCATCACGGAAGCGCAGCACGCGTTCGGCAAAGCGCGCGACATCCGGATCATGCGTCACCATCAAAATGCCGACACCTTCGCGATTAAGCGCCTGGAACAGCGCCATGATGGAAAGCCCGGTGCGCGTATCCAAGGCGCCGGTGGGTTCATCCGCCAGGATCAGATCAGGGCTACCGACAATGGCGCGCGCAATCGCCACGCGCTGCTGCTGCCCGCCGGAAAGCTGTGTCGGGCGATGATGCATGCGATCCGCCAAACCCACCGCCGCCAGCGCCGCCGCCGCGCGTTCGCGCCTGAGCCGCTTTGGCATGCCGCGATAAATCAGCGGCAATTCCACATTGGCCAGCGCATCCGCACGTGGCAGCAGATTGAAGGATTGAAAGACAAAACCAAGCCGCCGACTGCGCAGATCAGCAAGCCGATCATGGGACAGTGCCCCCACATCTTCGCCCATCAGGCGGTAGCTGCCGCGTGTGGGCCGATCAAGGCAGCCGATCAGATTGAGGAAGGTGGATTTGCCTGAACCCGATGGCCCCATGGCGGCAACAAAACGCCCGGGTGTTATGGAAAGTGTAACATCCTGCAGCGCGGCCACCACGCCCTCTCCCGCCGGGTAATGCTTAGTAAGGCCGGTGGTTTCAATCAAAGCCGTCATGGCATCAGAAAAGCCGCCTTGCGCCGGAAGCCGCGGCGGCGCCAGCGCGTTCCTGGCCGATGATCACGGCGGCAGCTTCGGCAATATCGCCGCTGATGATTTCCGTGACGCTGCCATCTGAAAGGCCAATACGTAGTTGCACGGCGCGTGGTGGCGCATCGCCTTCCTGCACCCAAACCGTACCTGCCTGGCCGGTTGCGGCATTACCGCGAAGTGCGGCAAGGCGCGCGCGCTGATCCGGGGTCAGCACCGCATTCAAGCGCGCAATCAGGCGCTGGCGCCCCGCTTGCGCCTGTTGGCGCCGCGCATCGGGGTCCTGCGGGAGTGCTGCCATGCGCGCACGCATTTCCGCGCGTGCTGCTTCGATTTCATTGCGCTGCGCTTCAGTCAAATCCGTGAGCTGCGCTAGCGCCTGATCCATTTGCTGACCGCCGGCTTGTGCTTGCGTGGCGCCGCCTGAAGTGCCGGTACTACCCGCCGGGCGCCAGCGCAGCGCTGCATTGGGCACACGCAGCGCATCATTGCGGATATCGGTGATGATACGCAAAGTTGCCGTCATGCCCGGCAGCAACCGGCCAGAAGCATTGGGCGTATTCACCACCACGGTATAGGTCACCACATTCTGCACCGTGGTCGCAGCCAGACGGATTTCCTTGACGCGCCCGCGCAGCGTTTCATTGGGATAGGACGCCACCGTGAAGGTCACATCCTGGCCCGCGCGCACGCGCCCGATATCGGCTTCATCCACGGTCGAATGCACTTCCATCTCATCCAGGCTGGCCGCGATCTGGAACAGGATAGGCGATTGGAAGGAAGCGGCGACGGTTTGGCCGACATCAATATTGCGCGATACCACCACACCATCAATCGGCGATTTGATCGTGGCGTTGCGAAGGTCCACTTCCACCTGGCGAAGCTGCGCGACCTTTTGTTCTCGCGCCGCAATGGCCGCTTCAACCTGCGCGTCAGCGGTGCGGGCGGCGGCACCAGCCGCCAAAAGCCCGGCATCGGCGCGCGCGATATCAGCCTGGGCCTGTGCAACGGCGGCGCGTAGCCTGTCTGCCGTGAAGCCGGCGCGCAAGGCTTCGCGTTCCGTGCCAACGCCGCGGGCACGCAGTTCTGCGGTGCGGGCGGCTTCTACCTCGGCATCGCGCAGACTGGCCTCGGCGCCCAAAAGCGCGGCGCGCACCGCTTCAATCTGCGCCCTGGATTGCGCGTGGTCAGCGACAGCGCGTTCAGCTTGGGCACGCGTCACGGCGATTTGCGCGGCGGCGGCATGGACATCGGCCTCAGCCGCTGCGCGGCGGGCTTCAAGCGTCGCCGTATCCAATTGCGCGATGGGTTGGTCTGCCGTGACCTTCGAATTGAAATCCGCCAGCAAGGCGCGAATTTGGCCAGAAAGCTGGCTGCCCACTTGCACCAGGGTTACGGGGTTAACGGTGCCCGTGGCCGCCACCACGGCAGTGATGGACCCGCGGTCAAGCGCCGCGGTTCTAAGGCGTGGGGCGCCCGCATGGCTATCTGCTTCCAGAAAGCCAGGGCGCGGCATGCCAGCACCCCACCAGGCAGTGCCAGCACCAAGCAACAGGACCAGGGCAATCAGCCAACTCCGCATGGGGGCAGCATAGCAGGGATTTCGCTACGCGCATGTCCCGAAACTTATCGGCCTGTAACCGGGCGATGCCATTCGCAGCCCGCCGCGTTTACGCTAGCCTGATCCCGGTACTGTCACATGGGGTCGCAATGCGTATTCTGATTTTGGGCGCCGGCGCGCTGGGGGGTTATTTCGGCGGGCGCTTTCATCAAGCGGGGCTAGATCCCTGCTTCCTGGTCCGCCCAGGCCGTGCGGCGCAATTGGCACGCGATGGGCTGCGCATCGCAAGCCCGCTGGGCGATTATCAAGCCCAAGTCAGGACCGTATCGCCAGAAGCGGTGCAGCCGGGCTGGGACCTGCTGCTGCTGACGTGCAAAGCCTATGATCTGGCCGCGGCGATGGAAACGATCCGCCCGGCGATAGATGCGCGCACCGCCATCCTGCCGGTACTGAATGGCATTGGCCATATCGAAACGCTGCAACGCAGCTTCGGCGCCGAGAATATCCTGGGCGGGCTTGCGAAAATTCAAGCGAGCCTTGGGCCGGATGGTACGATCCGCCATTTGAATGATTGGCGCTGGCTCACCTTTGGCGAAATTGCCGGCGGCATGAATGAGCGGGTTGAACGCATCGCGGCTGCATGTGGTGCAGCCCCCGGCATGGTCGCCACCGCAGTGCCCGATATCATGGCGCAGATGTGGGAAAAGATTGTACATCTTGGCACCAGCGCCGTTTGCACCGTGCTGATGCGCGCCAATGTTGGTGAGATCGCCCGCGCGCCGGGCGGTATTGCCTTTATGCATGGCGTTCTGGAAGCCAATGCCGCCATCGCGGCTGCAGAGGGCTTCCCCGTGAGTGCGGCTTTCATGTCGCAATATCGTAGTGTCTTCGCTGATAGCGCCAGCGCCTATACAGCCTCCATGCTGCGTGATCTGGAAGCCGGCGGGCGGATCGAAGCCGATCACATTCTGGGCTTTCTATTGGAAGCCGCGCGGCGCCACGGGTTGCCAAGCAGCCTGCATGAAGCGGCCTTCCTGCATGCCAAGGCATTCGAACAACGGCGCGATGCCAAGCGCTTACCGAAGTGAAAATCCCATCGAGGAGGCTTCCATGCGATTAAAGGATAAGATTGCAGTCATCACCGGCGCCGGTTCCGGCATTGGTCGCGCGACCGCCGTGTTATTCGCACAAGAAGGTGCGAAGCTCGCCCTCGTGGACCGCGATGCGGCGGCGGTTGAGGAAACCGCGAAGCTTATCGGTGGCGCGCTGACCCGTGTTTCCGATGTTGGTGCACCTGGTTCGGCAGATGAAGATGTGGCGGCCATACTCAAGCATTATGGGCGCATTGATATCCTGTTCGCAGCAGCCGGGTTTTCAGTAGGCGGCACGGTGCTGGACACCAAGCCTGAGGATTGGGATGCGGTGTTTCGCGTACATGTCGGTGGCACCTGGCTTTGGGCACGCGCCGTCATTCCTGCCATGAAGCGCCAAGGCGGTGGGGCGATCATCACCACCGGCTCGCAGCTTGCGATTGCCGGAGGTTCCGGCAATAGCGCCTATATTGCCGCAAAGGGCGCGATCTTGAGCCTGACGCGCGTCCTGGCGCTTGATTTCGTGGCGGATGGCATTCGCGTGAATGCGATTGTGCCGGGCGCGATTGATACACCCTTGCTTGCGCGCAGCATGGGCCGCCGCGCGGATCCGGAAGCGGCACGCGCCACATCCCGCGCGCGCCACGCCATGGGACGTTTCGGTAGGCCAGAGGAAGTAGCCGATGGCGTGCTTTATCTGGCAAGCGATAACGCTAGTTTCACGACGGGCATTGCGCTGCCGGTAGATGGCGGCTGGCTGGCGAAGTAATGGCCGGCCTGCAACGCCTGACACCCCATCTCGCGCGCCTTGAAGCCGAAGCGATTGGCATTCTGCGCGAAGGTGCTTGCGCGTTCCGCCGCCCAGTACTGCTCTATTCCATTGGCAAGGATAGCAGCGTGTTGCTGCATCTGGCGCTGAAGGCATTCTACCCAGGCAAGCTGCCTTTCCCCTTGCTGCATATTGATACCACCTGGAAGTTCCGGGAAATGATCAGCTTCAGGGATGCGACTGTGCAGCGCCTTGGGCTGGAATTACTGGTGCATACCAACGCCGAAGGCTTGGCGCGCGGTATCAACCCCATCACTTCTGGTTCCGCTTTGCACACACAGGTGATGAAGACCGAAGCCTTGCGTCAGGCGCTTGATCAATACGGCTTTGACGCTGCCTTCGGCGGTGCGCGGCGTGATGAAGAAAAATCGCGCGCCAAGGAACGGGTTTTTTCCTTTCGCGGTCCGGGTCATGTCTGGGACCCGCGTGCGCAACGGCCTGAATTATGGTCCTTGTTCAATACACGCATCCATCAAGGGGAGAGCATGCGGATTTTCCCGCTTTCCAACTGGACCGAATATGATGTGTGGGATTACATCGCGGCAGAAAGCATCCCCGTTGTGCCGCTCTACTTTGCTGCATCGCGCCCCATGGTGCGAAGGTCGGGCGGTTGGATCATGGTGGATGATGAACGCTTGCCGCTGGAAACAGGTGAGGCACCAGAAACCAAATTGGTGCGGTTCCGTACCCTGGGTTGCTACCCGCTTTCTGGCGCCATCGAAAGCACGGCCACGACCCTGCCGGATATCATCGCGGAAATGCGCGCGGCACGCCGCAGCGAACGCGAAGGAAGGCTGATTGATCACGATAGTGAAGCTTCCATGGAACGCAAAAAGCGCGAAGGCTATTTCTGATGGTGGCAGAACGCGGCCTGCTGCGCTTCATCACCTGCGGTTCGGTGGATGACGGCAAATCCACCTTGATCGGGCGGCTACTGCATGATTGCGGGTTGATTTTTGAGGATACCTACATCGCGCTTACCGCCGATAGCCAACGCCACGGAACCACCGGTGACGCGCCGGACTTCGCGCTGCTACTGGATGGGCTTGAAGCTGAACGCCAGCAAGGCATCACCATTGATGTCGCCTATCGCTACTTTGCCACACCGCGCCGCAGCTTCATTGTCGCCGATACGCCGGGCCATGAACAATATACGCGCAATATGGCGACCGGCGCTTCCATCGCGTCACTCGCCATCATTCTGGTAGACGCAACAAAAGGGCTTTTGCCGCAAAGCCGGCGGCATTCCATCATTTGTTCGCTGCTTGGCATTCGGCATGTTGTACTCGCGGTCAACAAGATGGATCTGGTGGGTTTTGACGCCGCGCGCTTCACCGCGATTGCCGCCGAATACAGCACTTTTGCCGAAACGCTTGGATTTCAGGATGTCACCGCCATTCCCATCAGCGCACGGCAGGGCGACAATATCACGTCACTTTCCGCCGATACACCCTGGTATCGTGGCCCAAGCCTGCTCACGCATTTGGAAGCGGTGGATGTCACGGCGAATGAGGCCACAAAGCCCTTCCGCTTCCCGGTGCAGTGGGTCAATCGCCCGGATGCAAGTTTTCGCGGTTTTGCGGGCACTGTCGCATCAGGGCGCATTGCAGCAGGTGACGCCATCATGCTTGCCGCGACTGGCAGCCAAAGCCGCGTCGCGCGCATTGTCACTGCGGATGGCGATCTGCCGGAAGCCGTGGCCGGCCAGGCTGTAACGCTGACGCTTACCGATGAGATTGATATCGCCCGCGGCGATATGCTGGTGGCACCAGGCGCGCGGCCTGAAACGGCTGATCAATTCGCCGCCGATATTCTTTGGATGGGCAATGAGCCCATGCTCCCTGGCCGCGACTACCTGCTGCGCATCGGTCATGCCTGGACCACTGCGCGCGTAACATCGCTACGCCATCGCCTTGATGTGACGACGCGCGAACACCAGGCCGCACGCCAGCTTGCGATGAATGATATCGGGCTTTGTCATTTCGCTAGCCTGAAGCCGCTTACCTTCGACCCTTATGCGGAAAATCGCGCTACGGGCGGATTTATCCTGGTGGATCGCTTCACACATGAAACCGTCGCCGTCGGCATGATCCGCCATGGCTTGCGCCGCGCCACCAATATCCATCGCGCCGCATTCACCATTGATAGAAATGCACGTTCCGAACGTTACGGCCAGCGCCCCATGCTGCTGTGGTTCACCGGGCTTTCTGGTTCGGGTAAATCCACCATCGCCAATCTGGTTGAACAGGCGCTATTTGGCACCGGGCGGCATTGCTACAGCCTGGATGGCGATAATTTGCGCCACGGGCTTTGCCGCGATTTGGGTTTCACGCCCGCGGATCGGGTGGAGAATATCCGCCGCGCCGGGGAAGTCGCCAAACTGTTCCTGGATGCCGGGCTTATCGTGCTTGCTTCCTTCATCTCGCCCTTTCGCGCGGAACGGCAAATGCTGCGCGAATTGCTCCCGGCTGGGGAGTTCATCGAAATCCATGTTGATGCACCCATAGAAGCCTGCATGAAGCGCGACCCGAAGGGGCTTTACGCCAAGGCCAAGGCCGGCCTGATTCCCAACTTCACCGGCATCAGCAGCCCCTATGAGGCGCCTGAAAATCCCGACATACACCTGAAGACGGCCGATTTCACCGCCGAGGCATGCGCTGCACAGGTGCAGCACGTGCTGCGCGCAAAAGGTATCGCCTGCTGAAGCACGTTACAGCGCCAGCTTCATGCCCTCATGGCTCGCGACGAAGCCAAGGCTTTCGTAGAAATGCCGCGCCTCTGGCCTTTGCTTGTCGGTGGTAAGCTGCACCAGCCCGCAGCCGCGCGCGCGGCATTCGGCGATGGCCCATTCAAACATTTGCCGGCCAAGCCCATCGCCGCGTCGGCCCGCCGCAATGCGCACGCCCTCAATCTGCCCACGCCACATTCCCAAACGCGAAAGCCCTGGGATGAAGCTCAATTGCAGACAGCCAATCACGCACCCCGCTTCCTCAACCACCGCCAGATATTGGTTGGCATCGGCGGCAATCGCCGCGAAAGCGGCAAGATAAGCGGGGTTGGGCGGGTCAGCGGCATCTTCGCGCCCCTGACCCAGCTTGTCATCGGCTAGAAGCGCGATGATCGCAGGCAAATCCGCCTTGGTGGCACGTCTGAAAATCAGCGCCACGCGCGAACCTTAAATCTTCACGCGATCCGGCGCCACCCAGCTCAGCGGATCCTTCCAGATCACCTGATCGGTGGTGACAGGACGGTCCAGCCGGTTCATCCCGCGCAGCTGATCAATCGCACGCTGAATAAAGGCCACGCTGTCGCCGGTCAGGTTCATGCGGTATTCCACCTTGCCCATCAGCTCAGCGATGAAGGCGCGGTCCTGCCGCAGGAAGCGCGCCACCTGTTGCACCGCCTGGTCGCGATTGCTGGCGGTGAATTCGGTTGCCTGCACCAAAGACCGCATCAACCGTTCCGTGGTTGCGCGATTGGCTTCCGCCCAGGCCTTGTTCATGTAGACATAATTGCTCTGAATCGCGATCTGATCATTACTAAGCAGAATCTTGCTGCCGGGAATGGCGCGCATGGCGCGGGTCGGCCAAGGTTCCCACACCACGAAGGCATCAATATTGCCGCGTTCCATGGCGGCGACCATTTCCGGTGCTTCGACATTTACAATGGTATAGTCAGCCTGGTTCAGACCAAGCTTCGCCACCACGGAAAGCCAGAAGGTTTCGCTGCCCGTGCCGCGTGCCACACCTACGCGCTTGCCCTTCAGCGCTTCCATATTCTCAACACCGCGGCCCACCACGGAAAGCCAGCGCATCAGCGCAACACCTTCAGCAACCGCCACGACATTCGCATCACGCACATGGGCGGAAACGCCGGCCTGTTCGGCGCCATAGGCGGCATTGATTTGATTGCCGATCAAGAACGCAATCATGGCGCTGCCGGATGGCCCGGTATTCACCGTGACATCAAGCCCATTGCGTTCAAAGAAGCCGCCTTCCTTCGCCACATAGAATTGCGCGAAGGAAGGATCAACGCCGGTGGCGATGGTGATCTTGGTGGGGGCTTGCGCTGAAGCCGGCAGGATATAGACGCCGGCGGCGGCAGCCGGCAGCGCCAGGATGGAACGACGAAGCATGGTGAAATCTCCCTTGTCTTTAGACAGTTGCGTTGAAGCGGCCCGCAAAGGCGCGGATCAGAAAACGAAAGCTGCGATCGGTCGCGAACCCAAGCATGCCAAGTGCGACCAGGGCCACAAAAATATCCTCGATCTGCATGAAAAGCCTGGCATCCCAGAGCATCTTGCCAAGCCCATCATTGGAAGCGATCAGCTCCGCCGCAACAATCGTGACAAAGGCATTGGACATGGCAAGCCGCATTCCGGTCAGAATATAGGGCACGGTCGCCGGTAGCGCGACCAAGCCAAAAACCTGCCAGCGATTGGCACCCAGGCATTGCGCGGCCCTGACCTTATCCCGCCCCACAGCACCCACACCGGCGGCGGTTGAGATGATAACGACGAAGATGGTGGTATAGGCAATCAGGAAGACCTTGCTTTCTTCGCCAATGCCAAACCAGATCACCGAAACCGTGATCATGGCAACGGCCGGGATAAAGCGGAAGAATTCAGTCCAGGGTTCCAACAACCAGCGCACCGGCTTGAAGGACCCAATCGCAAGGCCAATCGGAATGCCCATGGCCGAGCCCAGCAAAAAGCCCTGCGCGATGCGCTTCAATGATGCGATGATCTGTTCTTGCAGAATACCATCTTCAATCAGCATCCAACCGCGTTCCAGCACCGGCCCAGGTGGCGGAAACAAGGTGGATTTTACCAAATAAATAGCAGCCAGATGCCAGATCAAAAACAGCAGGGCGAAGCCCGCGATATAGCCACCAATGGTGGTCAAGCGTTCAATGCGCACCGTGAATCTCATCATGAATAAGGCCATGCACATCGCGGAAGACCCGCATGAAGTCATCTGACGTGCGTTCGCGCGGGAAGGGCAAATCTACCGGCACAATCGCCTTCAGCGTGCCACCCGGCCCGCGCCGCATCACGCCGATGCGGGTTGCCAGTGCGCAGGCTTCTTCAATGTCATGGGTGATGAACAGCACGGTCTTTTTCGTCTCAGCCCAAATGCGGCTGAGTTCCCCCTGCAAGACCGCGCGCGTCATGGCATCAAGCGCGCCGAAGGGTTCATCCATCAGCAGCATGCGTGGGTCATTCGCCAGCGCGCGCGCAATCTGAATGCGCTGCTTCATCCCGCCCGAGAGTTCAGAAGGGTGCTTCGCCCCCTGCCCGTTGAGGCCAACCATACGCAGGAAATGCTCGGCCTTCTCCCGCCGCTCCGCCCGGCCAAGGCCGCGCAGGCGCAGCCCGAAGCCGATATTGTCGAGCGCGGTCAGCCAATCATAAAGGCTGTCATGGCCCTGAAACACGACGCCGCGATCAGCGCTGGGGCCCTGCACCGGCGCGCCATCCAGCAGGATGCTGCCGGCTGTCGCGGCTTCAAACCCCGCCACCATGTTCAAGACCGTGGTCTTGCCGCAGCCCGATGTGCCCAAAAGGCAGAAAAACTCGCCCTCCGCCAGGTCAAGGCTGAAATCCCGCACGGCTTCCCAGGCGCCCGTTCGGCCTGAGAATGTCTTGCCTACACCCTGTAGCGATACCAGAGCCACGTCAGCCCCTCATCAGAATTGAGCCCCATCTAAGGGCGGTTGACCAAAGCAGCAACCCGGCTTCACGGCCCTGCATGCCGGGTCTAGTCTCCGCCCGTGTAGAAGCAGGAGGAATGCCACATGCCAAATATGCTTGAAGGTAAGGTTGCCATTGTCACCGGGGGCGGTAACGGGATTGGCCGGGAAATCGCCATTATGATGGCGGGCCAGGGCGCCAAAGTGATCATCAATGACGTGGGTGCATCACTGTCCGGTGAAGGCCTGGATGCGACGCCAGCGCAGCAAACCAAGGCAATCATTGCCCAAAATGGCGGCACATCAGAAATCTGCACCGATAGTGTGGCCACCTGGGTTAGCGCGCAGAAGATCGTCCAATCGGCCATGGATCACTTCGGGCGCGTTGATATTGTGGTCAATAATGCGGGCATTCTGCGCGACCAGATTTTCCATCGCATGACGCCGGAAGAATGGGATGCCGTGATTGCCGTGCATCTTTCCGGGTCCTTTTATGTCTCCCGCGCGGCGGCGACGCATTTCCGTGCCCAGCAATCGGGCGCTTATGTGCATATGTCGTCAACCTCTGGCCTGATTGGGAATTTCGGTCAGGCGAATTATTCGGCGGCCAAGCTTGGCATTGTGGCGCTGTCCAAATCCATCGCGCTGGATATGGCGCGGTTTGGCGTGCGGTCCAATTGCATCGCCCCCTTCGCCTGGAGCCGCATGACAGGATCGATCCCTGCCGAAACACCGGAACAAAAGCGCCGCGTGGAACGCATCATGCGCATGACGCCGGATAAGAACGCGCCGCTCGCGGTATTCCTCGCTTCTGACGCGGCGAAGGATGTGACGGGGCAAATCTTCTCGCCCCGCATGAATGAAATTTTCATCTACAGCCAGTCGCGCCCGATCCGTGGCATCCATCGCGGCGAAGGCTGGACGCCCGAGATGATCGAGGAATATGCGCTGCCGGCACTGAAGCCCGCTTTCTCGGCGCTTGAGCGTTCCGGCGATGTCTTCTGTTGGGACCCGGTCTGAAGCCGCCCCTTCTTGCCGCGCTGGCGCTGCTCGTCCTGGGTTCAGGGCGCGCAGCCGCCACCGCGCCGGAACTTCTGGCGGCGGCGCAGCGGCTGCCACCAAGTGCGACGCTGGACATGATTGATAGCGCGGCGGATTGTGCCTTTGCGCCCAATGCACGCCATCTTGGCCCATTGCCGGCGCGGCGTGCCTGGTCTCGTCCCGCTGCGGTGGTGATTTTCAGCGGGCTGGATGGCGTGCCCGAAGGGGACCGCGCCGTACTGCTACGCCCAACGCGGGAATTGCTCGCGCGGCATGCGGTGCGGGAGCGTATCCAGGCCGGGCGCGTTTCGCTGCATGATCATGATTTGAATACGTTGCCGGAGACCGCGCAAGAAATCGCCTTCATGGCGCTGCATGTCGCACGGCCCGAAACACCCCCCGAGGGCTGCGTTGCGCCCGCTTTGAATTGACGGAATAGCCTCATGGAACGCCTTGCCTCTGCTCTGCTCAACCCGCGCCGCATTGCGCTTATTGGCGGATCGTCAGACCCGAAGCGCCTGACCGCGCGCGCGCAGGTTTATCTGCGCAAACATGGGTTCACGGGTGATCTTTTCCCGATCAATCCAAGTGCTGAGACCATTCTGGGCGAACGCGCCTATCCGCGCCTGGCCGATGTGCCGGGTGAGATTGATCTGGCCTATCTGCTGCTCGGCACGCAGCATGTGGAAGGTCAGATCGCGGCGGTGGCGGAAAAGCGCATTCCGGTGGCCGCCATTCTGGCCGATGGCTTCGCAGAAGCTGGTGACGAAGGCCGCGCCTTGCAGGAAAGGCTTTTGGCCACCGCGAAAGCCGCGGGCGTGCGGCTACTTGGGCCGAATTCCATGGGCCTGATCAATTTGAACGCGCGCACCGCCTGTTCAGTGAATGCCGCGCTGGAAGCCGAAAGCCTGCCAGCCGGGCGCATCGCGCTGGTTTCGCAATCCGGTTCCATGATGGGCGCCATCATGGCGCGTGGTGCGCCGCGCGGTATCGGCTTTTCGCATCTGATCGGCACCGGCAATGAAGCCGATCTGACCGCGAGTGAAGTCGCCGGCATGCTGGTGGAAGACCCTGATGTGGACGCGGTGTTGTTGTTTCTTGAGGCGATTCGCGCGCCGGAAAAACTCGCGGCCGCAGCGCGGCGTGCGCATGCGCTGGGTAAGCCCATCATTGCCTTCAAGCTTGGCCGTTCCAGCTTCGGTGCGGAATTGGCGGGCAGCCATACCGGCGCCCTGGCGGGGTCTGATGCCGCGGCGGATGCCTTCTTCCGCGCCAATGGCATTGCGCGTGTGACGATGATTGAAGCGTTGTTGGAAGCGCCGGCTTTGTTTGTTGGGCGGAAGCCGCTCACCAATCCGCGCCGCACCATTTCTGTCATGACCACAACGGGCGGCGGAGGTGCCATGGCGGTGGATGCTTTGGGTGTTGTCGGCATTGAAACCTGCCCGCCCGATGCGGCTGCCGTGGCAGGGCTGGAAGCCGCCGGCCTGCCGCATCATGGGCGGATGATTGATGTGACGCTGGCCGGCACGCGGGCCGATAAGGTGGAGGCCGCACTTTCGGCACTCGCCGCCGATGCGGGGACGGATATGGTGCTTTCCGTGGTGGGGTCTTCCGCGCAATTCCGCCCACATGACGCAGTGGCGGGCATCACCGGCGCGGTGAAGGCGGGGCTTGGCAAGCCCATCGCGGCCTTCCTGGTGCCGCAGGCCGATGCGTCCTTGCGGCTGCTGGGGGAGGCCGGCATCCCCGCCTTCCGCACCCCGGAATCCTGCGCCGATGTGATTCGCGCCTTTTTCGATTGGCGCGCCCCGCGCAGTGAGGCCCCTGCCCCGGCGATCAGCCACGCCATCCCTGCCCAACCGGATGAGGCCGATGCGCGCAGGGTTTTCGCGGCTTTCGGCCTCGATAGCCCCTTTGCCGTGATGGAGGCGCCCGATGCCGTGCCGGATGGGCTCAGCTACCCCGTCGCGCTCAAAATCCTCTCGCCTGATCTCGCGCATAAGACTGAAGTGGGCGGCGTGGCGCTGAACATTGCCGATGCGGCGGCGCTCAAGGCCGAGGCCACCGCCATGCTGGCCCGCGTGACTTCCCGCGCCCCAGCCGCGCGCATCACCGGCTTTCTGGTGCAGGCCATGGTGAAGGGCCTGGCCGAGGCCATCATCGGCTTCCGGCGGGACCCGGAGGCAGGGCCGGTGATCCTGGTCGGTGCCGGCGGTATCATGGCGGAATTGCATCGCGATACCGCACTCCGCATCGCCCCGGTGGATGAGGCTGAAGCGCGCGTCATGATCGCCGAAGTGAAGGGGTTGAAGCCCCTGGCCGGCTGGCGCGGCTTGCCGCGTGGCGATTTGGATGCGCTGGCAAAGGCGGTTGTGGCGGCTTCCCGTTTGGCCGCCCAACCCGGCGTGGCGGAAGCGGAAATCAACCCGCTCATTATCCATGCCGAAGGCCAGGGCGTGACGGTGGCCGATGCCTGGGTGGTACCCGCTTCCCCTTAACCCGGGGCGGTGCCAGTTTGGGGATATGAAGCCCGAAGATTTGATCCGCGCCCGCTATGGGTCGCTCCCCTTCACCCCGCCCGAGGCAGTGCCGCCCGCGCTTGCCGTGCTTTTGGATCGTCGCGTCACGCGCCGCTATGCCGCTGAGGCGGTGAGTGAAGCATTGCTGGATACCGTGCTGGCGGCGGCGCAATCAGCACCTTCGAAATCCGACCTGCAGCAATATTCCATTATCGTCACGCGAGATCCGGTGAAGATCGCGAAGGTGGCGGATTGGATCGGCACCATGCCCTGGATCAAGGATGCGCCGGTGCTGCTGATTTTCTGCGGCGATATGCGGCGCGGCCAGGCGGCTTGTGCGCTTCATGGGCGAGAACACGCCAATAATAACATGGACACTTTCCTGAATACGGCAGTGGATGCGGCGCTGGCTTTGGGTGCTGCGATTGCGGCGGCGGATGCGGCGGGGCTTGGCACCTGCCCCATTTCCTATGTGCGCAGCCATATTGAAAAAGTGGCGCCTTTGTTTGCGTTGCCCAAGGGCGTTTACCCCGTGGCGGGCTTGTCACTCGGCTGGCCCGTTGCGCGCAATGAAGTGACACCACGCCTGCCGCCTTCAGTGGTAATCCACCGCGAAGCCTATTCCAGCGCGGCGGAGGCAGAAGCGATTGCCGCTTATGATGCGCTCCGCCCACGCCAGAAGCCGCGCTATCCAGAAATCCATGGCCCTGCGCCGGAAGGCTGCACCTGGTCTGAAAATGCCGCGCGGCAGCTTTCCGTGCCGGAGCGCTTTGGCTTTCGCGCCTGGCTACGCAGCCGGGGGTTTGAGCTTGACTGAACGCCCGCGCCGCGAAGACCCCACCGCCGATAATCCCGGCGGAGCCGATGTTGAAGGCAAGCGCAGCCCGCGCGCCCGCACCGCGCGTCCGCGTGATGCGGCAAGCCTGATTGTCTGGCGGCAAAGCCGCAAAGGCCCCGAATTGCTGATGGGCAAGCGCCATGCTGGGCATCGCTTCATGCCGGATGTCATGGTCTTTCCCGGCGGGCGCGTGGACCCCGATGACCATCGCGGCCCCGCCATCACTGAATTGCGTGTGGAGCCAAGGCGCTTGCTGGAACGCCGCGCTACACCAGCGCGGGCGCGCGCCTTGGGCATTGCCGCAGCGCGGGAGTTGTTTGAGGAAACCGGACTGGTGCTGGGTGAAAAACGCGGTGACGGCGTGGCGGCGGCCTTGGGCGCGCTGGATTATTTATGTCGCGCCATCACCCCCACGGGCCGGCCCATTCGCTTTCATGCGCGCTTTTTGATCGCGCCGGCGGAAGCCGTGCATGGTTCCATTCAAGGTTCCGGCGAATTGGAAAAGCTTGGTTGGTACAGCCCGGAAGCGGCGCATGCCCATAATGTCGCGACCATCACGGCGCGCGTCATGGGGGAGTTTTTGGAATGGCTTGCGCTTCCCGAAGCGGCGCGCGCCAAGCGCGAATTGATCGTCTTTCGTGGGATGGATGATCGGCGGGTGGAGCGTTGAATGGCCGCGCGCCCTCACCCCACCCGGCGGCGCGGTTCCAGCAGCAACATTCCACCAAGCTTCAGCCCGCCCCCACAAAGGGCGAGCAGCGCCACCGCGGCATGTGAAAAGCGGCCCGGCGCCGTGGCATCGCCCAGCAAAAGCGCCACCAGCACCAGATCACACAGCACACCAGCACCAATCAGTCCAAGGGCAAACATTTACCTGCTCATTCATCGTTCAGGCTATCCTTAAACCTGCTCAGCAGGGCAGCAGCGCGACCATAGAAAGGCAGTTTCGTGGCAAGGCTCCATGGACAGAAGCACCCAGTTCTGAGACTGTCCGCCCTCTCGACCGATTAGAAGGAGGTCTCAATGCGCCGTTTTCTGGCTGCCGCCCTGCTTTCCGCTGCCCTTGCCGGGCCCGCTTTGGCCCAGGGCCAGGCGCCGCTCCGCTGCGGGGTTGATGGCACTTTCGCCCCACATGCCTTCCCGTCGCTACAAGGCGGCGTGCAGGGTTTTCAGATTGACCTGTTCCGCGAAGTCGCCAAGCGGATGGGGCGCGAGATTGTGATCGAAAGCGCTTCCTTTTCCGGCCTTATTCCAGCCATGAATGCCGGCCGCTATGATTTCCTTTGCGCGCCCACCACGGTCACGCGCGAACGCGCCGAAGCGCTGCTGTTCACCGAAGGCTATATCTGGACAGAGCTTCAATTCGGCATCCGCCGCGGCACGCCGCCCATCAAGTCCGAAGAAGATCTGCGCGGCAAGACCATCAGTGTGAACAAGGGCACGCCTTATGAAAACTGGGTTACGGCCAATGCTGCGCGCCTGAACCTGACGCTCCTTGCCTTTGATACGCAGCCCGATGCGGTACAAGCCGTGATCCAGGGCCGCGCCTTCGCGAACCTGTCTGGCAATACCGTGGTGCGTTATTCGGCGTCTCGCACGCCGCAGTATATCGCGGATTTCGTGCTGCCCGGCACGCGCATGCATTGGGGCACGCCCTTCCGCAAGGATAGCGCCGCCATGCGCAACCAGGTTGAAGATGTGCTGACCTGCATGAAGCGCGATGGCACTATCGCGACACTTTCTGAAAAATGGTTCGGCAATAAGCCCGGCCCTGATCAGGCGGAAGTGATGGAATTCCCCGGCTACGGCCCGCCTGATCTGCCAGGCTACGATCCCACACCGCAGAACCCGCGCTGCTGATGCCAAGCGCGTATCGGGCGCGGCGGGCATGAAACCCGCCCACCCCATTGTCGAAGCACGCGCCATCCACAAGCATTTCGGCGCCCTGCATGTTTTGCGGGGCGTGGATTTCACGGTGGAAGAACGCCAGCTTGTCTTCGTGATCGGGCCTTCGGGGTCCGGCAAATCCACCCTGCTACGCTGCCTGAACCGGCTGGAGGAACCGTCCAGCGGTTCCATCATCGTGGATGGCATAGACATGCTGGATGCGCGGACGGATATCAACAAGGCGCGGCAGCGGATTGGCATGGTGTTCCAATCCTTCAATCTTTATCCGCATATGACCGCGCTTGGGAATGTAATGCTGGCGCTGCGCAAGGTGCAGGGGTTGGACAAGTCCGAAGCCGAAGCCCGCGCCCAGCGGGCGTTGGACCGCGTGCATTTGGCCGATCGCGCGGATCACTACCCAAGCCAGCTTTCCGGCGGCCAGCAGCAGCGTGTCGCCATTGCGCGGTCCATCGCGCTTGAACCCCGCGTGATGTTGTTTGACGAACCCACCAGCGCGCTTGATCCTGAATTGGTCGGCGGTGTGCTGGCCGTGATGCGCGAATTGCGCGAAGACGGCATGACCATGGTCGTGGTCAGCCATGAAATGAGCTTCGCCCGCGCCGCTGCAGATCGTGTGGTCTTCATGGCCGATGGCGAGATCGTAGAACAAGGCCCGCCGGCTGAGCTTTTCAGCACACCGCGCCATGAAAGACTCCGCGCCTTCATCAGCCAGATCGAGCGTCACTGATCCGCCATGACAGGCTGGGAACGCTTTACTGACAGCTTCTTCAATGCGCGCGTCATGGCGCAATATCTGCCCAAGATCATCGAAGGCTTTGGGCTCACGATTGTGCTCGCACTTTGCATCATTGCGGCTGGGCTGATCGCGGGCCTGGCGCTTGCGGTGCTGCGCGCCTTGGGGCTGAGGCCGCTCAATTGGCTGATCATTTTCGTGGTGGATTTGTTCCGCGCCCTGCCGCCGCTGGTTATCATCGTGCTGCTGTTCTTTGGCCTGCCCAGCATGGGGATGGAATTGTCGGGCTTCGCTTCCGCCTGGCTTGCGCTGACCTTGGTTCTCATGGCCTTTTCCGAGGAAATCTTCTGGGCCGGCATTACCAGCGTGCCGAAGGGGCAATGGGAAGCGGCGCGCTCCACGGGGCTGAAATTCGTGGAAGCCCTTGGCTATGTGGTGCTGCCGCAGGCGCTGCGCCTCACCATCCCGCCGCTCACCAACCGCACCATCGCGATTACCAAGGGCACCGCGCTCGCTTCTGTGGTGGCAGTGCCGGATATTCTGGGCGCGGCGAGCTCCGGCCTTTCCCATTCCTTCAACCCATCGCCGCTGACACTGGGCGCGTTGGCTTATCTGGTGCTGTTCTTTCCCGTGGTCCTGCTCGGCCGCTGGATTGAAACGCGCTTTGCCTGGAAGCGCTGAGCATGCAGGATTTTCTCGAAGCCTTCCTGAATTGGGGGATCATGCGCGAAGCCTCCCCCATTCTCTGGGCGGGGCTGCGCGCCACGTTATTGCTTTCGCTGCTGGTGGTGCCGCTTGGGCTTTTGGGCGGCATCATCCTGGCGGTGCTGTCCACCCTGCCCTCAGCCTGGGTGCGTTGGCCGCTGCGTGTTTGGGTGGATACTTTCCGCGCCTTGCCGCCGCTCGTGCTGCTGATTTTCATCTTTGCCGGCCTGCCGTTTCTGGGGTTTGAGATCAGCGCCTGGAGCGCGGTGGCGATTGGGTTTTTCCTGAATACCGGTGCCTATTACGGCGAGATCCTGCGTGCTGGCATTGAAAGCGTGCCGCGCGGCCAAGTGGAAGCGGCACGCAGCACGGGCCTCACTGCGGCGCAGACCCTGCGCTTCATCGTGCTGCCCCAGGCGGTGCGCAATGTACTGCCTGATTTGATTTCGAATACGCTTGAGGTGGTGAAACTTACCTCCATCGCCTCAGTCGTCGCTTTGCCCGAATTGCTGTTTCAGGCACGGCAGGCGCAAAGCGTGACGTATAATGCCTCGCCCATTGTCGCGGCGGCCATTATCTACTTCATCCTGCTTTGGCCCGTGGTGCGGCTATTGAGCCGGCTTGAGAATAAGCAATTGGCAGCGCGGCGCTGAGATATTTTCAGTCGCTTGGCTGCGCTGCTTCCCAAAGATTGGTGAGTACAGCAATCAATTCCGCCGGGTCGAAGGGTTTGGCCAGCATGGGCCTGTTGCGGAAGCGCGGCGGCAACCCGGCTTGGCCATAGCCAGAGGCAAACACCAGCGGCACGCCACGCAGCGCCAAATCATCGGCAATCGGCAGCGATGATTCCCCGGCAAGATTAAGGTCAAGCACGGCCAATTCCGGCATTGCCTCAGGGATTGCGGCCAAGGCGGGCGCCACGGCGGCAAAGGGGCCAATCATGACGGCACCCGCATCATCCAGCGCGTCTTCGATCAGCATCGCAACCAGCGCTTCATCTTCCACCAACAAAACACGCCGACCCACGAGAGGTTCCATCATCACAAGCCACCATACCTGTCTTGCCCCTAAAACGTGGCCCGCTTTGGCGGATCGCGCTTTAGTCTTGTTTGAGCGACTGATTCACCGCTTTGGCATTCTACCTGCGCGGATCAGGCACTAAAGGGTAACATGCTCAAGGAAACAAG
Organism: Asaia bogorensis; assembly: GCA_945886995.1. Lineage (GTDB taxonomy): Bacteria > Pseudomonadota > Alphaproteobacteria > Acetobacterales > Acetobacteraceae > Neoroseomonas > Neoroseomonas bogorensis_A. The sequence goes on along the minus strand of CAMCZJ010000003.1, from coordinate 8,761 downwards.
GAAGCCCGGAATGGGCGGACTCACGATGGTGTGAAATATTCCGAGATCATGCCGGCCACGTGTTCGCCAAGCAGGCATGCTCTAAGCCTTAATGTGGTCGCATATTCTGGGCCACAAATGGCCTCCCTTTGACCCGAGCATTTCCTGGCTACCTTATCGCGTACACATCATAGCAAGGCCCGCTAGGCGGGCGCTGGCCAACACCAACAGCGATGATCTTGTTCATCCAAGCCAAATCCGCGGCCCCGGTTTCAAAGCGGATCAGCGTACGGAAATAAATCTCGGAAGGGTCCACGGCTTCCCCCGCCGCAAGCTTGGCCAGCGCCGCCGGCGACCCATGCCGAATGCCATTATAGGCCAGAAAAACCATGCTGCCGGAAGCGGCGCGGATCGTCAGGCGCACATCAATTTGCGCCGAGCCATCAGGGTCCACCCGCAGCCAATCCGCCGCCGACCCCGGCATGATTTCGCCATTCAGCTTCGGCCCGGCCACGGTGCCGCCAGTGACGGGGACGATGCGGAGCTCCCCATTCCGCGTCGCGCCAATCATTTGCGGCGTGCCGACGCCAAGCGTCATGCGGAACAGGTATTCGGATTGTAGCGGCAATTGGGTCATCAGCGTTTCTCCCTTACCCTGCCAGCATGGCGCGCCTTAACGCTGCCGCCAAGGCAGGGCAGAAGCCTTCCACCCGGCGGCGCTCCCGCGATGCCCGGCGCCATCCACCGGGCCTTCAAACCCATCCGCCACATTGAAGGCATGGGCAAAGCCCGCCGCCTGCGCTGCCTGCCCCGCCGATTGGGACCGCGCGCCGGACCGGCAGATGAAATACAGCTTCTGATCCGGCGTCAGCCCCGCCGCGCGCAAATGCTGGGCAAAGCCATCATTGACCTGCATGGACGGGTAAATCTGCCAAGGGATCAGCACCACCTGCTTGCCGAGAGCCATCAGGTCCGGCAAGCCCACAAAATTCCATTCCGCATCCGTGCGCACATCAATCAGCACGGCATCCTGATCGGCGGCCAATGCATCCCAGGTATCCTTGGGGCTGATATCGGGGATCGGGGGCATGGCGTGGTCTCCTCTCGTGTTCGGTTCTCTCGGCATCTTGCCATAGGCAGGGGCTTTGCGTGTAGGGTCTCCTCAGAAAAGGCTGGGCAAAGCGGTCCCAGCCAGGGGGGAAGCATGTTGGGATTGATGCAGGATTGGCCCTTGCTGATGCACAAGGTCCTGGACCACGCCGCCATCCAGCACCCGGGGCGGGAGATCATCAGCCGGTCCGTCGAAGGCCCTTTTCATCACAGCAGTTACCGCGATGTGCGGCGCCGTGCGCTTCGCGTGGCGCAGCGCCTGGAACGTGATGGCATCAAGCTTGGGGATCGCGTGGCGACCCTTGCCTGGAATACCTGGCGGCATCTGGAAGCCTGGTATGGCATCACCGGCATTGGCGCCATTTACCATACCGTCAATCCGCGGCTTTTCCCGGATCAGATCGCCTGGATCCTGAATCATGCCGGGTCGCGCGTGCTGATGCTGGACCTGACTTTCATTCCGCTGATCCAGCAATTGGCGCCAAAGCTTGTGCATGTTGAACGCTTCATCATCCTGACCGATGGGGCGCATCTCCCCGAAACGGGGCTCCGCAATGCGGTTGCCTATGAGGATTGGCTGGCAGAAGCCGATGGCGATTTCGCCTGGGCAAGTTTCGATGAGAAAACGGCTGCCGGGCTTTGCTATACATCCGGCACCACGGGCGACCCGAAGGGCGTACTTTATTCCCACCGGTCAAATATTCTGCATGCCCTGGCCTGCAATCAGGTGGATTGTTTGGGGCTTGGTGTGGCCGACCGCGTCATGCCCGTGGTGCCGATGTTCCACGCCAATGGCTGGTCCTTACCCATTTCTGCCCCCATGGTTGGTGCCACCCTGATCCTGCCAGGCGCCAAGCTGGATGGCGCTTCCGTGCATGAAACCATCACCGCCGCTCAGGTGAATTTCTCCGCCGCCGTGCCCACAGTTTGGATGATGCTGTTGCAGCACATGGAAGCGACCGGCGCGCGCATTGATACGCTGAAGCGCGTGGTGATTGGCGGTTCCGCCTGCCCCGCAGCGATCACCAAGACCTATCAGGAAAAATACGGTGTGCGCGTGATCCATGCCTGGGGCATGACGGAAATGTCGCCTGTTGGCACCACCTATCAGCGCAAGCCCGAAATCAGCGGGCTTGATGCGGAAGCGGCTCTTGCCCTGCAAGCCAAACAAGGCTGCCCGCCCTTCACGGTGGAGATGAAAATCACCGATGACGATGGCCGCGAGCTGCCCTGGAATGACGAGGTTTTCGGGCGCCTGAAGGTTCGCGGTCCGGCGATCACGCGCAGTTACTTCCGGCGAGAGGATGAAGCCGTGCTGGATGCAGATGGCTTCTTCGATACCGGCGATGTCGCGACCATTGACGCCAATGGCTTCATGGAAGTGACCGACAGATCGAAGGATGTGATCAAATCCGGTGGTGAGTGGATTTCATCCATCGCCTTGGAAAACGCCGCGGTTGGTTATCCCGGTGTGGCGGAAGCCGCTGTTGTTGCCATGTATGATCCGAAATGGGATGAACGCCCGTTCATGATCCTGGTGATGAAGCCGGGCGCTGCCGCGCCTGATCTTGCCGCCATGAATGCCTTCCTGGCCGACAAGGTAGCGAAATGGTGGCTGCCAGATGATCTGGTGGTGGTGGATGAAATTCCCCATACTGCGACAGGGAAGATATTGAAGACGAAGCTTCGCGAAACCTTCAAGGACCATCGCCCGAAAGGCTGACTATCAAAGCGCCTCGCCTTCCGCCGCTGCTTTCAGCCGCCTGAGCGCCTCAGCCCCGCCCGGCATGGCGGGGTAGAGCGCCAGCGCCGCTTCCATGCTGCGCAAGGCGCCCGCCGCATCGCCTGCTTCAGTCTGCAAGCGCGATAGACTTTGCAGGGCAATGAAGTGGCGCGGTTCCAGCCGCAGCGCTTCGGCCAAATCGCGCGCGGCTTCACGCATTTGCCCAAGTGCCGCCAGCGCTTCGGCGCGTAAATGCCAGACACTCGCCGCATTGGGGGCAAGGGTCAGCGCGGCATCAAAATCCTCAATCGCTTCTTCTGGCAGCCGCGCATTCAAATTGCGCGTGCCGCGTTGCATCAAAAGCCGCGCGGCGGGCGATGCCGCTTCCACCCATAATTGGCGAATGCGCGCTTCCGCCAGCGCAAGCTGCGCCGCATCCTGGCCAGCCCGCAGCACGGCAAAAAGCTGGTCAAGCTCTGCCGCGCGCGGGCTACCCTGCGCCAGTGCCAACCCCGGCAGCGCCAAGCCCAGCAGCAGGGCGGCGCGGCGCGTTATCATGCCAACTCACGTGCCTTGGAAATGCCCTCAGGCTCTGGCCCGCCCGCCATCCAATCCAGCAATTCCACCGTATGCACCGCCGGCATCGCCCCATCACCCAATTGCGTCAGGCAACCGATATTCCCCGCCGCAATCAAGGCCGCCCCGGTGCGCTCCAGATTTCCGAGCTTCCGCTCCTTCAACTGCCCCGCAATTTCCGGCTGCATCAGATTATACGTCCCCGCCGAACCGCAGCAGATATGCCCCTCCGCCGGTTCCTTCACCGTAAAGCCCGCCTTCACCAACAAGGCCTTCGGCTCCGCCGTGATCTTCTGGCCATGCTGAAGCGAACAAGCGGCATGGTAGGCAACCGTCAGCCCCGGCGCTGGCCGGCTTGGCGCATAACCAAACCGCGTCAGTACTTCCGAAATATCGGCGGCCAAGCCCGCAACCTTCGCAGCCCGCTCCCGCCAGGGTGCCCCCTCCTCACGGAACATGAAGCCGTAATCCTTGAGCGTGGTGCCGCAGCCGGAGGCATTCACCACAATCGCATCCAGCCCCTCATTCTCAATCTCCGCAGACCAGGCCGCGATATTCGCGCGCGCCAGGCGCATGGCGGCATCATGATGGCCCATATGGTGATCAAGCGCGCCACAGCAGCCCTGGCCCTTGGTCACCACCACCTCAATGCCCATGCGCGTCAGCAGCCTGATCGTCGCCTCATTGATCGAAGGCGCCAGCACTTGCTGCGCGCAGCCTGTCAGCAGGCCAACCCGCCCGCGCCTTTCACCCTGCGCCGGGAAAACGCCCGGCCTTTCCATGGCGGATGGGGAAGGCACATGCGCCGGCGCCAAGCGCAGCATGGCGCGCAGCCTTTCGGCCATCATGGACTTGCCCGGCACCAGGCGCGCAAAAGGCCGCGCCAAACGCGCCCCCACCAAAGCCACACGAAACCGGAACGGGTAGGGCAAAACTGCTGACAGCAAACGCCGCAAAAACCGCTCCGCCGCCGGGCGCTGATAGGTCTTTTCAATATAGGCCCGCGCATGATCCACCAGATGCATGTAATGCACACCTGAAGGGCAGGTCGTCATGCAGGACAAGCAAGACAGGCAGCGGTCCACATGCCGCACTTCCAGCTCACTCGCCGGGCGGCCGGATTCCAGCATGTCCTTGATCAGATAAATCCGACCCCGAGGCGAATCCAACTCATCACCACGCAACAAAAACGTGGGGCAGGTCGCGGTACACATGCCGCAATGGACGCAACTGCGCAGAATGCGGTTGCTCTCGGCAATATCCGGGTCAGCCAATTGGGCGGGGGTGAAAAGGGTCTGCATGAGACGACTATAACCCACAACATACATCAATGGCAGAAGCGGGGGCGCTGCCCCCAGGCCCCCGCCGGGGTAATAGTATTACCCCGGACCCCGCCAACAATACATCAATCCCGATGGGGGCGGGCGCCCAGGATATGGGCGATGGCGAAGGTTAGGTCCGGGCGGTTCAGCGTATAGAAATGGAACTCATCCACGCCATTGGCCTGCAAAAGGCGCACCTGTTCCGCCGCCACTACCGCCGCCACCATGCGCCTGGTCTCGGCATCCTCCTCCAACCCCTCAAACAATTGGCCCATCCAGGCGGGGACACTCGCGCCACACATGGCGGAGAACTTCACCACCTGCTGGAAGTTTGAAACCGGCAGAATCCCCGGCACAATCGGCACCGTAATGCCCTTGGCGTGGCAGCGATCAATGAACCGCAGGAAAGTCTCGGCTTCGAAGAAATACTGCGTAATGGCGCGCGTCGCCCCCGCATCAATCTTGCGCTTCAGGAAATCCAAATCCGCATCTGCGGAAAGCGCTGCCGGATGGGTTTCCGGATAGGCACCCACGCTGATCTCAAAATCCCCGATCCGCTTCAGGCCCCGCACCAAATCCTCGGCCTGGGCGTAACCGCCCGGATGCGGCACATATTCCGAAGCCCCCGCCGGTGGATCACCCCGCAAGGCCACAATATGGCGGACACCGGCTGCCCAATAGCGCCGCGCAACCTCATCTACCTCCTCCCTGGTCGCCCCAACACAGGTCAGATGCGCCGCGGGGGTCAGGCTGGTTTCCGCGACAAGGCGGGCCACCGTGGCATGGGTGCGTTCCTGGGTGCTGCCCCCAGCGCCATAAGTCACTGAGACGAATCGCGGGCCCAGCGGTTCCAGGCGCCGAATGCAGGCCCAAAGCTGGTCTTCCAGCTTTTCCGTCTTGGGCGGGAAAAATTCAAAGGAAAGCCGCGGCACCGGCAGGGCAGCCGGGGCTGGCAGGGCGCTGAAACGCGGGCCTGTCAGCCAGCGGGCCAAGGGGCCAGGGGTGAGGTTGTTCATGACACTTCCCGAAATGGTGAGGCTTTTGGCCTTCCGCAACCGCGCCCCCTTTGCCCATCACGCCCATCTTGGCAAGGGCGTGCCCATTAGGTTAAGCGGTTCCTTTCCCGTGGCATTTCGCGCTAAGACCAATCTGATGAAGTCCCTCACCGCCCGCATCCTCGGCCCTATCGCGCTTGTCCTGCTGATGCTGGCCGGCTGCGCCACGCGCCCGCCCGCCGATGATCTTGAGGCGCTGCAGGAATTCAGGGAAAATAATGACCCCTTCGAACCGACCAACCGCGCCCTGTTCGAAGTGAATGAAGTGATAGACAAGGCGGTTCTGCAGCCGATCGCCGAAGCCTATCGGGATTTGCTCCCAAAACCGGTGCGGTCCGGGATTCGCAATGTACTCGGCAATCTGCGTACACCAACCATCCTGACCGGTGACCTGCTGCAAGGCAATGTGACACGCGCACGCGAAACACTTGGCCGCTTCATCGTCAATTCCACCATCGGGGTCGGTGGCATTGTGGATGTTGGACGCCGTTATGATGTGCACGGCCATTCCGAGGATATGGGCCAGACCTTCGCGGTGTGGGGTGTGGGCGAAGGCTTTTATATGTTTATCCCGCTACTCGGCCCGACCACAGCGCGCGATCTGGTGGGCTTTGCGGTTGATATCTATACCAACCCGCAATCCATGATCGGCCAAGGGCAAATTCTGGATGTGTGGAATTACACGCGCATCGGCATGACCGTTATTGATACACGCGAAGCCTTGCTGGAACCCTTTGATATGGTCCGCAAGACATCGCTCGATCCCTATGCGACGCTCCGTTCCGCCTATCGCCAGCGCCGCGCCTTTGAAATCCAGAACAAGGAAAGCCCCGGTGGCGCGGTTGCGCCGGCAGGTGGCATCGGCTTCGGCCAGGGTGTGATGGAGCCCAAGTAATGTCTCGGTTTCTGCTTTCTCGTCGCCTTCTGCTTGCCGGCCTCGCTGGTTTTGCCAGTAGCCCGGCCAGCGCGCAGCAAATGGATATCACCCGCGCCAACGCTTTTGTAGACAGGGCGGGGCAGGATTTGGTGAATGCCATCAATGATCCACGCATGAGCCTGGCGCAACGCCGCGACAAGGTTGGCAGCATCCTGCGCTATGCAATTGACATCGAAGGCACTGGCCGCTTCATCCTTGGCCGCTATGTCCGCCAGGCAACACCGACCGAGTTGCAGGATTACCTCAAGCTTTTTGATGAAATCATTATCCGCAACCTCTCTGCCCGTTTCGGTGAATATCGCGGTGTGAAATTCTCGCTGGGTCGTTCCCAGCAGCGCACCGAAGAAGACGCGCTGGTCAGCACCCTGGTTGAACGGCCCAATAGCCCGGCCTTCACGCTTGATTGGCGCGTGGCTGAAATCAACGGCCAGCCCAAGGTGGTGGATGTGATCGCTGAAGGCACTTCGCTTCGCCTGACGACACGCAGCGAATATGCCGCTGTCATTCAACGCAATGGTGGGCGCGTGGCGTCTTTGCTGGAAGCCATGCGCGGCCAGATCGCCCAATTGGCAGCGCGCGAGGGCGGCTGATTACGCCACCGTCAGGCTTTCATAAACCACCATCGCATGCCCCTTATGGGTAAAGCTGCCGGCAGGGCGCATGCCAATATCTTCCATCACCTGCCGTGACGCCTCATTGGTTTCCCGCGCGACAGCAATGATGCGCGGCAATCCTGCGGCATGGCCAAAATCAAGCGCGGCGCGCGCCGCTTCCCGGGCGTAGCCCTTACCGCGGCATTCCGGCCAAAGCGCATAACGTAGCGCGACACCCCGCCCATCCGGGCGTTCCATCAGCCCGCAAATGCCAAGAAATTCGCCGGTACCACGCACAAAGACAGACCATATGCCGTAACCCCGCACCGCCCAGAAATCTACGTCGTCTTCCAATTCTTCCCGCGTGCGTTCGGCACTGCGCGTGCCATGCAGCATGAAGCCAAAGACGCGTTCATCCGCCTTTAGGCGGATCAGATCAGGCAATTGCTCCGGCGCGGGCGGCAGCAGGGAAAGCCGCGCGGTGGTGATCCCGCGCGGCGTATGCAATGCGCCAAGCGCCTGGCTCACCGCTGCAAGGGCCGATACTTGATGCGGTGCGGTTCTGTCGCATCCGCGCCCAAGCGCCGGCGCTTGTCTTCTTCATACGCTTGGAAATTGCCTTCGAACCATTCGACATGGCTATCGCCTTCAAAGGCCAGAATATGCGTTGCCAAGCGGTCCAGAAAGAAGCGGTCGTGGCTGATGATCACGGCACAGCCGGCAAAATCCATCAGCGCTTCTTCAAGCGAACGCAGCGTATCCACATCCAAATCATTGGTCGGTTCGTCAAGCAGAATGACGTTATGCTCACGCTTCAGCATTTTCGCGAGATGCACGCGATTACGTTCACCACCGGAAAGCACGCCAACGCGCTTCTGCTGATCCCCACCCTTGAAATTGAAGGCCGCGACATAGGCGCGTGACGGTACGCTCCGCTTGCCAATGGTGATCATATCCATCCCATCCGAGATTTCTTCCCAGACAGAGCGCGTATCATTCAGGCTGTCGCGGCTTTGATCCACATAGCCAAGCTGCACGCTATCCCCCACCACCAGGCTGCCAACATCAGGTGTTTCGCCGCCCGTGATCATCTTGAACAGCGTGGATTTACCCGCGCCATTGGGGCCGATCACGCCCACAATGCCGCCCGGCGGCAGCTTGAAGGAAAGATTGTCAATCAACAGCCTGTCGCCAAAACCCTTGGAAAGAGTCTCGGCAACAATGACGGTATTGCCGAGCCGCGGCGCCGGCGGGATGGTGATTTCTGTCGGGTCCGGCGCCTTATCCTGGCTGCGGCGCAGCAAATCCTCATAGGCTGCGATACGCGCCTTGGATTTCGCCTGCCGTGCGGCGGGTGAACGCCCAATCCATTCCTGTTCTTCGGCCAATTGCCGCTGGCGCGCGCTTTCTTCGCGTTCTTCCTGCGAAAGGCGCTTGCGCTTGGCTTCCAGATAGGCCGAGTAATT
>CAMCZJ010000002.1 GCA_945886995.1 Asaia bogorensis | reverse complement strand
GAAGAAATCGCCCATTGGGATGAATTCGACCATGTGCTGATCAATCAGGATTTTGCGGCCACGGTGGCGACGGCACGCGCCGTGTTGCATGCCGCACGCAGCACACGCGCGCGCCAGCCAGGCATGGCGGGCTTCATCAAGGGCTTGCTTGGCGCGTGAGTATCGTTCTTGGCATTGTCCTGCCGGTTTTTGCGATTATCGCGCTGGGCTATGCGGCTTCGCGCTGGCGTTTTGTGGATGATGGCGGGTTTCGCGGGCTGAATTTCTTCACCTTCTCCATCGCCTCACCCTGTTTGTTGTTCAATGGCGGCACTTCTGGCCATGAGGGCGGCGGGCCGGCGGCATTCGCGTTTTTCATTGCCTCCATGCTGATTTACGGCATTGCGCTGTGGTTGGGCCGCGCAAGGTTGCGGCAGGGGATTGGTGCGGCGGGGCTATTCGCGCTGAATGCCAGCTTCGGCAACACTGTTATGCTGGGTATTCCGCTGATCACGGCAGCTTTCGGTCAGGCGGGGCTGACCATATTGCTGGCGATTCTGGCGCTGCATTCCATGGTGCTGTTGAGTGTCGCAACCGTGGTGGCGGAGATTGGGCTGCATAGCCAGGCGCCACTCTCGCGCGTTTTACGCGCCACCTTGCTAGGTGTGCTGCGCCACCCGATTGTGATGGCAGTATTCCTTGCCTTCGTGTGGCAAGCGCTTGGCATTCCCGTCCCGGCACCCATGCGGCGCGTCTTGGAATTGCTCGGCGCCGCAGGGCCACCGCTTGCTCTGTTTTGCCTTGGCGGATCGCTTGCGGGATTTTCGCTGGCTGGTGCGCGGGCGGAGGTTGGCTTTGCCAGTTTCCTGAAGCTTGCCCTGATGCCCGCGCTGGCCTGGGGCGCTTGTCTGGCGCTTGGGCTTTCGCCCTTGGAAACGGCGGTGGCGGTGGTAGTCTCAGCGCTGCCGACAGGTGCCAATGCGTTTCTGTTGGCTCGGCGCTATGAAACCGGCGTGGGCGCTTCTGGCGCCACGGTGCTGCTTTCCACACTGATTTCGATTGCAACACTTTCTGTGTTGCTCGCTTACTTCAAAGCCTGATCATTCCGCCGCGGTCATTGCGGCACGGCGGCGCCGTGCCAGCCGCCATTCCTGCCCAATCGCCATTACCGCCGTCAGCAACATGAAGCCCGCGCTGGTGATGAAGATCAGCCGTGGTTCGCCCGCTTCCAGCAGCCAGCCAAATAGCGGTGGCCCCACCATGCCGCCAATATTGAAGCCGGTGGACACAATGCCGAACACCGCCCCTGCTTGCCCTGGCGGCGCCGCAGCGCGTACCAGCATATCCCGCGATGGCATGATCATGCCCGTCAGCAGCCCGGATGAAATCATGGCTGCCACCAGCGCATAGCCCTGAAAAACGCCATTGCCGATCAGCAGCATGATGGATGCGGCGGCGATGAAACCAAAAGTCGCCACCAGCCCATGGCGCTTGGTCCAATCCGCGATATAGCCGCCCATCAGAACGCCAATCGCGCTCGCGAACAGATACCCGGTCAAAGCCCCATTCGCGAGTTCCAAGGTCATGCCCTGCGCCACCCAGGCAGCGACCGAGAAGCTATGAATGCCGCCATTGGCAAGTGCCAGCATGATGAAGAATACCATCATCGCCATCACCGCCGGGGTCAGCACGCGGCGCACGCCGCCCGCTTCCGCTGCGCGCTGCGTTGCTGTTGCCGGGCGGGGTTTGGCCGCATCGCGCCGCGCGGCGAATATCAGTGGTATCGCGACCAGCGGGCCAACCAAACCGCCGGCAATCATCGCGGAGGACATGCCACCGAGTGCCGCAACACCCAGCATGAAGGCGGGGGCGATGGCGCCCCCCAAAAAACCGCATGCGGTATGCAGCGAAAAGGCGCGGCCCACACGGCCTTCGCTGATATCGGAACCCAGCACCGCGTAATCCGCCGGGTGATAGACGCTATTGGCAAGCCCAGCCATGGCGGCGGCCACTATCAGCATGGGCCAGCTTGGAAAAAGCCCAAGCAGGATAAAGGCCGAACCGCCAAACATCAGCGCTGCCGCCAGCATTTTGCGTGGGCCGATACGGTCCACCACAAAGCCCATCGGCGCCTGGGTGAAGGCGGAGACAATATTGAACACGGTCAGCGCCAAGCCGAGTTCAATATAAGAAACATCGAGCGATTCCCGCAGCAGCGGAAAAAGTGGCGGCAGGATCAGGATGTGCAAATGGCTGACGAAATGCGCGGCACAGATTTGCGCCAGCGTGGTTTTCTCAGCGGCACTCCACCCCGCGGCCATGTTCAATGCGCCTCTGCCCAGGAATTGCCCTGCCCGATATCCACCGATAGCGGCACGCGGAGAGTCGCAACCGATTCCATGATTTCCCGCACGATGGCGGAGGTCGCTTCAACCTCAGCCTCCGGCACTTCAAACACCAATTCATCATGCACTTGCAGCAGCATGCGCGCCTTCAGCCCCGCATCGTGCAAGGCACGCGGCAGGCGCACCATGGCGCGTTTGATGATCTCGGCAGCGCCCCCCTGGAAGGGGGCGTTGATGGCAGCGCGTTCGGCGCCGGCGCGGCGCACCGGATCGCGCGTTGCGATATCCGGAATCCAAAGCTTGCGGCCGAAAGGTGTGCGGACAAAACCATGCGTACGCGCTTCTTCCTTCAGGCGCTCCATTTCCTGCCGGATGCCCGGATATTGCGCGAAATAGGCATCAATGATGCTGCGGCCCTCACCAGGCGGAATACCAAGGCGGGTCGCCAAGCCAAAGGCCGACATGCCGTAGATAATGCCGAAATTGATCATCTTGGCGCGGCGCCGCGCTTCCTTATCCACCTTGTCGCGCGGAATGCCGAAGATTTCCGATGCAGTGCGGGCGTGAATATCCTCACCACCCGCAAAGGCTTCGCGGAGCGTCGGCACATCGGCCAAATGCGCCAGCAAGCGGAGTTCAATCTGGCTGTAATCCGCGGCCAGCAGCACATGGCCTTTTTCGGCGATGAAGGCGCGGCGGATACGCATGCCTTCTTCGCTGCGGATCGGGATATTCTGCAAATTGGGATCAGTTGACGAAAGCCGCCCGGTGGAGGTGATCGCCATCTGATAGCTTGTATGCACGCGCTTATCAGTTGGATCGATCTGCGCGGCGAGCCCTTCAACATAGGTGGATTTCAGCTTCGCCAATTGGCGCCATTCCAGCACTTTGCCGGCCAATTCCACGCCCTGGACACTGAGTTCTTCCAGCACCGCCGCATCGGTGGAATAGGCGCCGGTCTTGCCCTTGCGCCCGCCCGAAAGGCCCATTTCATCAAATAGAATCTCGCCCAATTGCTTGGGTGAGCCAACATTGAAGGCGCGCCCGGCAAGCGTATGAATGGAAGTTTCCAGTACCGCGAGGCGCCCCGCGAAATCTTCGCCAATGCGCGCCAACTCCGCGCCATCCACCTTCACGCCGGCGGCTTCCATATCGCGCAGAACGGGGATCATGCGGCGTTCGATTTGTTCATAACTCGCCAGCGCACCATCGGCGCGCAAACGCGGGCGCAGCAGCAGCCAGAGCCGCAGCGTCACATCCGCATCTTCGGCGGCATAGGCGGTGGCTTTATCCAACGGCACTTCGCTGAAGGGCAGGCGGGCTTTGCCGGTGCCGGTCACTTCATCAAACGTGATGGGTTGATGGCCCAGATGCAGTACGGAAAGCTCATCCATGCCATGGCCATGCCGCCCAGCTTCCATGGCGTAGGACAGCATCATGGTATCATCAATTGGGCTGATGTCGGCAAAGCCGCCATTTTCCGCCCGCGCCATGACTTCCAGATCATATTTCGCGTGCTGAAAAACCTTGAGCACAGAAGCATCGGTGAAAAGCGGGCGAAGCAGCGCGAAGGCCGCTTCGGGCGCAATTTGCGCCGGCGCCGGGGCGGCCAGCATATCGCCCACGCTACCATGGCGGATTGGCACGTAGCAGGCGCGGCCCGGCGCGATAGCCAGCGAAAAACCAACCATGGTAGCGCGGCGCGCATCCAGGCTATCGGTTTCCGTATCCACCGCAACAACGCCGGCTTCGCGCGCCAGCGCCACCCAACGCGCTAAGGTGGCTTCATCCGTCACGCAATCATAAGCGCCGAAGGGGGCGGAGATACTGCCACCTTCTGGCGCGGGCGCTGCTTCGCTGGTGGAAACCGCGGCGGCGGGTCGGCGCAGCGGCCCAGCTTCCCCAAAGCCCATGCGCGCCAGGATGGAGCGAAACCCCTGCGTGCGTAAAAACGCTTCCAGCTTGCCATCGCCCGGCGCCTTGGCTTCCAGCGCGGCGATATCCAGCGGCAGCGGCGCATTGTCATCAAGCATTACCAGGCGGCGGGAAATTCGCGCCATTTCGGCGTTTTCCAGCAAGGCTTCCCGGCGCTTAGGCTGCTTGATCTCGCTTGCGCGGGCCAGCAGCGCTTCAAGATCACCATATTCATTGATCAATTGCGCCGCTGTCTTAATGCCAATGCCCGGCACGCCCGGCACATTATCCGTGGCATCGCCGGCCAGCGCTTGCACTTCCACCACCTTATCCGGGGTGACGCCGAATTTTTCCATCACCTCCGGCGCGCGCAGCGGCTTCTGCTTCATGGGATCGAGCATCTGTACCGCAGGGCGGATCAATTGCATCAAATCCTTGTCGGAAGAAACGATCGTGACATGCCCGCCCGTCGCCTCAAAAGCCTTGGCATAGGCGGCGATCAAATCATCCGCTTCGAACCCTTCAAGTTCCACACGCGCGACACCAAAAGCATCCGTCGCATCACGTATCAGGCCAAATTGCGGGACCAGCTCCGGCGGCGGGTCCGGGCGATGCGCCTTGTAATTGGGGTAAATCTGATTGCGAAACGTATTGCGCCCGGCATCGAACACCACCGCGATATGGCTGGCCGCATGGCGCAGTAGGAATTGCGACAGCATATTGGTGAAGCCGAATACCGCATTCACCGGCGTGCCATCTGGCCGCGTCATGGGCGGCAGCGCGTGGTAGGCGCGGAAGATATAGCCCGAACCATCCACCAGAATCAGATGGCGTTCGCCCGGCTTGGTTTCCGGCAGGCCCTCAGCCCCCGCAATCGCCTCGCTCAAGGCGTTGCCATGCGGGCGTGCGGCTTCAGGGCCGGAACTGTCTTCAATGCCCATGATCCTCGCCGGCGCCTTCGGCCAGGACATAGGTGATGGAACAATAAGGGCAGGTCACATCATGCCCTTCAATATGCAGCCAGATGCGCGGATGGCCGAGCCCGCTCGCCGCTTCCCCATCGCAGGGGATATTGCGGCTTTGCACAGTGACGCGCTGTTCGGGCGTGACACCCACCACGGGCTTCGGGCCATAGCCGGTCATTTGCTGGTCGCGCATCTCAGTCCTCATCTGCTTGTGCTCTGGCCAATCATACCGGGGCAGGGGGTGATGGACCAGCCTTGCCCGGCACCCTATCTGAAGCTCATGACCATGAAGCCTATCATAATGCCGCGAAGGGCGCTGCTGGCCGGCCTGGCGCTGGCCGGCTGCACGGAAGCGCGCGCGCCCATGGGGCCAGCAGTTACCACGCCGGCTCTGCGTGATGATGCGCTGGTCATGGCCGATGGCGTGCGGTTGCCGCTGCATGCTTGGCAGCCGGAAGGGCCTCCGCGCGCCGTGATGCTCGCCTTGCATGGCATGAATGAATATGGCCGGTCCTTCGCCGAGGATGCAGCGCCCTGGTTCACCGGGGCGGGGGTGGCGCTTTACGCTTATGACCAGCGTGGCTTTGGCGGCACCACCCCGCGCGGGGTTTGGCCGGGGCATGAGACTCTGGCGCAGGATGCCATTACCGCCGCTGGGCTGATCCGTGCGCGCCATCCCGGCCTGCCGCTTTTCATGCTGGGCGAAAGCATGGGGGGCGCGGTGCTGGTGCTGGCCGGGTCCAAGGCGCGGTTCGCCGATGGCTTCGTGCTTTCTGCCCCGGCCTTGCGCGGGCGAGCAAGCCTGGGCTGGCCAATGCGCTGGACACTGGATGTCATGGTGGCGCTGGCACCGGGGATGGCGCTTTCTTCCAGCGCGCCGCTATTCCGCCCGACCGATAATCTGGGTGCCTGGCGGCGTTGGTCCGGCGACCCCAAGGTGCTGAAGCAGACCCGTGTGGATGCCGTGGCCGGCCTGGTTGATCTGATGGATGCCGCCACCGCCGCCTTGCCACGCTTCACCGCCCCGGCCCTGGTACTTTATGGCGCGAAGGATGAACTTGTGCCGCAAGCGCCCATTCGCGCTGCCCTGGCCCAATTACCGCGCGGCGCCGCGCAGCGCGTGGCCTTCTACCCGGAAGGCCACCACATGTTGCTGCGTGATTTGGGCGGCGCGGCGGTGGCCGGCGATATCCTGGCCTGGATGGGCGATCGTGCAGCGCCCCTGCCAAGTGGTGCAGAGCAGGCAGCGACAACCTGGCTGGGATTGGGCTGAACGGGCTTCCAATTCGGCCCATGCGTGGCATGGTAGGCTTTCAGTTTATTCATGATGGAAGCACAATCATGCCCGTCAACGGCCTTGGCCCCTATGATGACAGCAATATCTTCGCGCGTATCCTGCGTGGCGAGATCCCGGCGAAGAAAGTGCATGAGGATGATCACGCGCTGGCCTTCCATGACATCGCGCCCCAGGCGCCCGTGCATGTGCTGGTCATCCCGAAGGGGCGTTACGTTTCCATCGCTGATTTCAGCGCTACTGCCGCGCCTGATGAGATCACTGGCTTTTGGCGCGCAGTGGGCCAGGTGGCGAAGGCTTTGGGGTTGGAAGCGGATGGGTATCGTGTACTGATGAATATGGGCGTGCATGCCGGGCAGGAAGTGCCGCATTTCCATGTGCATATCTGCGCCGGCCGGCCGCTGGGCCGCATGATCGCATAAGGCTGAAAAGAACAACCAAGGAGGCGAAGCATGATTTTTGATACAATCATTGTCGGCGGCGGCTCCGCCGGTTCTGTGCTGGCAAACCGGCTATCGGCACGCAGTGGGCATAAGGTGCTGCTCTGTGAAGCCGGGCCCGATGCGCCACCCGGTGAGGAGCCGCAGGAAATCCGCGACAGTTACCCGGGCACTGCATATTTCGATCCGCGCTTCCATTGGACTGACTTGCGCGTGCATACGCAGAACATCCCCCATAACAATCCGCAGGAGCTTCCACCGCTGCGTAAATATGAACAGGCGCGGGTTCTGGGCGGCGGTTCTTCCATCAATGGGCAAATGGCCAATCGCGGCGCCCCGAGCGATTACGAAGAATGGGAGGCCCGCGGCGCCGCAGGGTGGAACTGGGAAGCGGTGCTGCCTTATTTCAAGAAGATCGAGCATGATCTTGATTTCGGCGGCCCCTTTCACGGCAAGGAGGGGCCCATCAAGGTTCGGCGCATCAAGCCTGAGCAATGGAACAACCACGCGAAGGCCGCCGCCATGAGCTTTGCCGCGGCGGGCTTCAAGCCGCTTGAAGATCAAAACGGTGTTTTTGAGGATGGGTTCTTCCCCATCACCATTTCCAATGCTGACGAACAGCGTGTTTCCGCCGCCATGGGTTATCTGGATCGGACAACCCGCGCGCGCGGCAATCTGACGATCTCCTGTGATACCCAAGTGAAGTATTTGCTGTTTGAAGATCGGCGCTGCGCTGGCGTAGTGGCGCAGGTGCGCGGCCAGCAACAATACTTCTTGGCGAAGGAGATCATTCTTTCTTGCGGTGCCATTCATTCGCCCGCGCATTTGCTGCGCGCTGGCATTGGCCCAGTTGGACATTTGCGCCAGCTTGGCATTCCCATACGGATGCCGCTGCCAGGGGTGGGGCGGGGGCTGATGGATCATCCTTCCATCGCGCTTTCATCCTTTCTGAAGCGTGGGTCGCGGGTGGATAACCGAACGCGCCGGCATATCCTGCTGGGCCTGCGTTATTCATCGAACATTGAGGATACTCCGCCTGGTGACATGTTTGCTGCGGTGGTCAGCAAATCCGCCTGGCACGCGGTGGGCGAACAAATCGCCTCCATGCTGCTTTGGGTGAACAAGACCTATTCCGAAACGGGGCAGCTTCGGCTTGCATCGGCAGATTGGCGTGTTCCGCCCATTGTGGAATTCAACCTGCTGTCAGACCACCGTGACCTTGACCGGCTGATGAGCGGCTTTCGCATGATGGCCGCCATTCAGATGAGCGGCGAATTGGGCAAGATCACCGCTGACCATTTCCCGGCCAGCTATAGTGATCGAGTACGCAAGCTTGGCGTTGTTAACAACAAGAACAAGATCATCACTGCCCTTATCAGCCTGATTCTGGATGGCCCGGCCTTCATTCGCAGCTATTTCATTGATCGCTTCGTGGTGGAAGGCTTCCGCATGGATCAGGTGCTGGCTGATGATGCGGCGTTGGAAGCCTTCATCCGCAAGGCAACGATCGGCGTTTGGCATGCTTCCTGTTCCTGCCGCATGGGCAGCCTGGAAGATCCAATGTCGGTTGTGGATACGAATGGCCGGGTGAAGGGTATTGAAGGGCTGCGCGTGGTTGATGCTTCGATCTTTCCAGTCGTGCCGTGCGCCAATACGAACTTCCCAACCCTGATGGCGGCCGAGAAGATTGCCGATGCGATTATCGCCGAGGAATAGGGGCCGGCCGCTTCATGCCGGGCCACGCCGAAGCCACAAAACGGAGTGACCATTCGGCAAATCAGTCACGCCAAGTACTTCATGACCCTGTTCTTGGGCGGTCAGGGGAATGTTTCGGCGAGGTTCGTCGCCGCGCAGGTGGATTTCCAGAACCTGCCCAAGTTGCATCTGGTCCAGTGCAAGCCGGACCAGCACAAAGGTCATCGGACAGGTTTCCGAAACAATATCAATGGATTGGTCCGGTTGCAGCTCAGGGCTTTGCATGGCAATGGTTGTATTCATATAAGGAATTTCTTGTTTCAGGCTGGGTCGGATAGATTTACAACCCTTCAATACTACCATTCATTATGGTTGAAAAGGTTCTTCAACATAATTAGAATTATTCAGCATATTTATTAGGAGAAACTAACGAATGTCCGAAGCCAAGCCAAAAGGCGATGTCCTTACCTTAACTGCTCAAATCGTTTCGGCGCATGTGGCGCATAACTCTGTTGCCGCTTCGTCTTTGCCGGCGCTCATCCAGGATGTTTATCGCACGCTTTCATCCATTGAAGCTGTGCCAGCGGCGGTGGCGAAGCGCCCCGATCCTGCGGTACCGATCGCAAAATCGGTCACGCCTGATCACATCATCTGCCTTGAAGACGGCAGAAAACTAAAGATGCTGAAGCGGCATTTGAAGACATCTTTCAATCTGACGCCCGAGCAATACCGCGAACGCTGGGGCCTGCCCGCCGATTACCCCATGGTTGCGCCGCGCTACGCGAAGCAGCGTTCCACCCTTGCCAAGAAGATCGGCCTTGGCACCAAGCCACGCAAGCGCCGGGCTGCCGCCGGCTGAAGCCCCCCCCCCACCCACGCGGCTGCCATAGCGGATTTGGCTATCCCTCAAACTCTCCATATAAGGCGGGCGACGGCGGGTGATTTCGGGGTTTTCCCGGAATCGGGCCGTTTGTGACGGATTGCCGATGCCAATAAATCAAGACGGATCTGCCGGCGCCGGAGATGGCCTTGAAGAATTGCGCGCCGGCAATCTGGGCGTGCGGCTTGCCGTTAGCGCCGATGAAATAGATGCCGTGCAGGCGCTGCGCTATCGGGTTTTCTATGGCGAAATGGGTGCGCAGGCCGACAGCGCCACTGCGGATAGCCACAGGGACCGTGATGATTTCGACGCTGTCGCCGACCATTTGCTAGTGGTGGATCATGATCGCGGGGAGGGGCCGGAATCGGTTGTCGGCACCTACCGTCTGATCAGGCGTGCGGCGGCAGCAAAACTAGGGCGGTGGTATTCGGCGGAGGAATACGACATTTCCCGCCTGGTCACCTATCCAGGGCCGGTGCTTGAATTGGGGCGTTCCTGCGTGGATGTGGCGTATCGCAGCCGCGGCACGCTCCAATTGCTGTGGGATGGTATCGCCGCCTATGTCTTTCGCCATGACATAGCGCTGATGTTTGGTTGCGCATCATTGCCCGGGACCGATCTGGACGTTCTGGCCAACCAATTGACCTATTTGCATGCCTTTCACCTGGCGCCGGAAGAATTGCGCCCCCGCGCCGTTCCGGGCCGCTATGTGGAAATGCGCCGGAAGGACCCAGCTTTAATTGACAAGCGCGCGACCCTGGCCGCACTGCCGCCCTTGGTGAAGGGGTATCTGCGCCTGGGCGGTTTTGTGGGCGATGGTGCGGTGCTGGATGTACCATTTAACACCACTGATGTCGCCGTGGTGGTGAAGACCGATCTGGTGACGCAGAAATACCGCAAGCATTATGAACGCAAACATGCGGAACGATAGGGCCTGATCCAGGTAGCTGATACGCCAAAGCCGCAACTTACCGAGTGGTAGCCTTCTCATACTGATAAACGCCGCCCTGCGTTACTGAGGCGTAGAAGTTATCAATTACAGTTTGGTTCGCACTTGGTGGGTCGTCGCTGGTTCCGCTTCTATACCAGGTTTCGATCTTGCGGATTTCATCTTGCGGCACACCATTGAGCGACAGTCCGCGCGTATTGATCTTGATGAATCGTCCATTTGCAAGAACGGCAAAGGGCGGCACGTGGCGATTGATGGTCTCATTCATGCCGATCATGCAGAAATCCCCAATAGACAAACGCTGATGGAAAACAGCGTGAAGCCCAAGATAGCAGTGATCGCCAATACGTACATGACCAGCCAAGGTCGCGTTATTTGCAAATTTGTTATGATCTCCGATCCTGCAGTCATGCGCAATGTGGCAATACGCCATGATGTAGTTATGGTCGCCTAAACGGGTCCACTCCTCATGGGTTGAAGCGTGGATCGTCACAAATTCGCGCAGCACATTGCCTTGCCCGATGATAACCGGACCACCTTTCCCGTGATAATCAGGATGCTGCGCCTGCAAGCCAAGGCTGACAAAGGGGGAAATCTCATTCCTGGGGCCGATGCGGAGCGGGCCTTGCAATACGCAATGATGCCCAATCCTTGTTCCTTCGCCGATCTGCACATCACCTTCAATCACCACATTATGGCCAATGACCACGCCAGCCGAAATGGAGCCATCGCCGGAAAGCACGCAGCCGCTACCAATGACAACGCCTTCAGCTAGCTTAAAACGCGGATCAATGATGGAAGTGGTCATCATGTTCCCCCTTGTGCAGACTTAGGCGTCGCCAAGTTCAACAGCCACACCCTGGACAGCCTGAATGACATAGGAAGCTTCCTCATCAGCCATTTCGGGCCATAACGGCAAGCTAAGGCATTCCGCCGCGGCAATATCGCCGTTTGGCAGTGCGGATGGGAAGCCCCCCTGGCTATAGGGCGCTTGGCGGCCTGGGGGTATGGGGTAATGGATCAGGGTCTGCACCCCTTTTTCGGCCAGCGCCTGCTGGAAGGAGTCTCGTCTTTCGCAACGAATCACATAAAGATGCCAAGCTGAACGCGCCTTTGGCGCGATGATCGGGGCCTTAACACCAGGCAGACCCTGCATAGCCGCCTGAAACTGCGCCGCGATTTCGTTCCGTCGCAGGATTTTCGACTCAAGGCCCGCAAGCTTCACAGAAAGAAATGCCGCCTGAATTTCATCAAGCCGGGAATTGGTCCCGGACTCCTCATGTACGTATTTTGTATCAGATCCGTAATTGCGCAGCCGCCTGATCCGTTTGGCAAGTAGCTCGTCATTGGTGGTTATCGCTCCGCCATCACCAAGGGCGCCAAGGTTCTTGGTGGGGTAAAAGGAAAAACCGGCGGCATCACCCAAGGCGCCGGCGCGTTTCCCTTCAAGTTCAGCACCATGCGCCTGGGCTGCATCTTCAATCAGACGCAGACGATGTTTGTCGGCGAGATCACGCAACGCGTGCATATCCGCGGGCTGGCCGAAAAGATGCACAGCAATGATGGCTTTGGTGCGTGGCGTTATACTGGCAGCCGCCGCGGCGGGATCGAGATTATAGCTTTGCAGATCTATATCGGCTGCAATTGGCGTCGCGCCACAGGCTGTTACGGCAAGCCAGGTGGCGATGAAGGTTTGGCTTGGTACAATAACCTCATCACCTGGCCCAATATCATAGCCGCGCAGGATAAGGGTAAGGGCATCGAGCCCGTTACCGACGCCCACGGCATACGCGCTGCCGCAGTAGCGCGCGAATTCGTCTTCAAACTGCGCCAGCGCCGTACCTTGAATGAAATTTCCGCGCCCAATGACCGCGGCAAAAGCACCATCCAGGGAGCCACGAATTTCCTGATGCGCGCGCTTCAGATCAAAGAATGCGATGGTCCTCATGATCTGTCATTCTTTCGGGAGGTTATGAGTAAAGCCATGGCGCAAAGCGGTTTCCCGGATGAAGTCGCCATATTCCCGAATGTAATCGCCAGCGTCATATTCAGTACTTGCCAAAACCAAACATACAGAATTACCGCTGAAATTATTCAGTACACGCCAGACGAAAGGCACGACAACAAAGCCCATATGGGCGCGGCTGAGGTGAACGGTTTCCTGCCGCAGCCCATCATCCAGGACAAGATCAAAACTACCCGACAGGGCGATGAAGACCTGTGATAGCTCACGATGCGCGTGACCGGCCCTTTCCGCGCCGCTTGGGATGTCATAAAGATAGTAGACGCGCTTGATGTCGAAGGGCACATGGCGCCCACCCTCCATAAAGCTGAGATTGCCCCGATAATCATGCACGGAAGGCATATCAATCCAGTGGCAACGATTGAGCGGACTTACCACGGCCGGCGCCTGGCTTGCCCGCAAGGCATTGGCGCTAGCGCTATTCGGCTGCATGGGCAGACAGCAGCATGGTGACCTCGCCGGCGATCTTATTTCGCATGGATCTCATTCCCTCGCCCAGCCTTCAATGAAGAAACCACGTCGAGCATTCTGCTGATAAACTGGTCAAGGCCAAATTCTGCTTCCGCCCGCACACAAACATCATCAAGCATGGCCCGGGTGGCCGCAGGTTCTGCGCCCAAACGCCGAATCTCCAGTAGCCGCGCGTCCAGGATATCCGCAAACTCCGCACTCTCAATCGGGACAGATTTGAAGCTTGGATAGCTTGCCAATCGTTCCTCCAGAAAAGGGGAGCTATCAGTCAGTATAAAAGCTTTGGCCTGAAAGGCCGCTAGAATACGTTCATGCATTCCGGTCAGCGTGCACGGTGCGGTATTCGCAAGAATGCGGCTTCTTGCATAAAGTTTATTCAGTTGACCGGCAGGGATTTTCCCATGGAAGACTGCCCGAGATTTACCTCTATCAAGATGCGGCCAGTCACCAAAAATATGCCCTCCACGGCGCATAATCTGGCGCGCCATACGGTCCGCCCGCGTCGCCCGCACATAAGCATCCACTTGTTGGCAGCTATACATGAATGGTTCAGTGTTTTCGTTCAGATTGATGCGATGCGCGGAAAAAACACGCGCAACAATCCTGCCGATCGATTCGGTTTGGCCGGCCAAGGCAATTTCGGAAGCTTCTTCAAGCACCTCTCGTAACGTCGCCTGTAATTCTGCCCAGGCAGCACGCAGGGCATTTGGATCAACGCCCGATTTAACGAAAATCAAATCCAGATCGCGCTTGTGCCAGGGCAGATCGTTTGCATGGGGATTGGATGGATAGCCGAAAGGCAGGAAGGTCGCGAAATTTTTTCCCTTCAAAAACTCAACGTAAAATTCGAGAAATTCTTGTGATGTGTAGAGATGCGCCAGCGTTTTGCCCGACGCGCTATGCAGCGGCGGTGACCAATAAGGCGCATCCCCCATGGAACTGACGAAAGGAATGTTCATGGCAGTCCATAGATTCTCAGAACCATTGGACAGCCGCATACCAAAGCCTTGAAAGCTGAAGCAAAAATCCGGAATCCGCTGCCTCAAATGCGCTGACAGGTCTGTTGACCAGTCCGGGTGCAGAAGATTGATCGTCTCGACCGAAATGCCATGACGCACCATGCGGTCTGCAATGCATTTCGTCCACCAGGCCAGGATGCCGTCATTGCTCTCGCTGGAAAACGCGATTGCTGAGAGATCAGCCATTAACCTGTTCCATTACTTATAGGCTCAGGGAAATATCGGCTGCCGTCAAGCAAGTAAAGCTTTGGCGTACCGCGCGGGCTGGCTCTACCCCAAGGGTGAGCGGCGCCAGCAAATGAGCCCAGCTTCTTCCCCCTTAAAGCCCCCTCCCCCAGTCGCCCCCTTCCCTGATATAAGACCCCATGAGCATGACCCTGGCCGATATCCTGGCGCCTATGCCGCCAGAACGCTTCTTCGCCGAATATTACGACCAGCAGCCGCTGCATCTGCCGGGGGCTGCGGAAAAATTTGCGGGTGTGCTGGATTGGGCCGGCATTAATCGCCTGCTCGGCATGACCCATATCTGGTCCGAACGCAGCCTGAAGCTGGTGCTGGACAGCACGACCATCCCGCCCGCGCAGTATAGCCAAACCGCGCTGTCGCGTGATGGCGCCAATTCCCTGCAGCCCATCGCCGCCAAGGTGCAGGAATGGGTGGCGCGCGGTGCTTCCGTGGTCATGAATGATGTGGATAGCCTGACGCCTGGCTTGGCGGATGTTTCCGCTGCCTTGGAAGGCGCTGGCCTCGGCAAGGCCCAGGCCAATGTCTACATATCCTGGCAAAGCCACAAAGCATTTCACGCCCATTACGATACGCATGATGTCTGGGCCGTGCAGGTGGAAGGGGAGAAGATCTGGAACATCTGGGAAGGCCGCGCGGAATGGCCGGTGGCGCATGCGATTTTTCGCGGCCAGACGCAGGAATTCCATGACAAGGCCAAGGGCGGGCTGCGTTTCAAGGCGCATCTGAAGAAGGGCGATCTGCTCTATCTGCCACGCGGCTGGTATCATGACGCCTTGGCCGAAGCGCCCAATTCCGTTCATGTCGCCTATGGTGTGCATGCGCTGATGGGCGTTGACTTCATGGGCCTACTGACAGAACGCGCCTTCCACGACGCTGAATTTCGGAAGCCCCTGCCGCGGCAGGATGGCACGACAGCAGCGAAGTATGCGCTGACGCAGCGCGCCGCTTTGCTCGGCCAGCGCATCGGCGAATGGGCGCGGGACCCGAAATTCCTGCAAGCGGTGGAGAGCTTCCTGGCCAATTACCGCTATGAACGCGGCGGCTATGACCTGCTTGCGGCGCGCGGCGCGACCCCTGCGGCGGAAGCGGACGGCGGGCAGACATTGCGCGTGCGGCCCAATGTGAAGACCGTCCGTCGCGGCGCGGATTACGGGCTGCGCACTGAAATGGGCGTCTTGGCCATCAATGCACATGAAGTTGAAGCCGCGGCTTGGATCATCACCCAGCCGAGCATTACGGAAGCCTCTCTCGCCCTGGCCTGCCCCAGCGCCAACGCGGCGGCGCTGATCGAAAAGCTGCGCGCGGCGGAAATCCTGCTGCCGACATGAAGCGCTTTACACTGCTTGCGCTTGGCATCACGCTTTCTGCGTTGCCGGCGCTTGCCCAACCGCGCGGCTTTTCCTGCGTTGGCGCCGAAAAGCTGGAAGATGACGTGTATTCCATCCCCTTCCCGCGCGGCAGCGCCAAAATCCCTGAAGCCGCCCGTTCGCCGCTTGCCACCGCCATTGAGGCCGTGCTGGCGGAACCTGACCGCAATATCTGCATCCTGGGCCATGCGGGGCAGGAAGGTGGCGCCACAACTTCCATCCAGCTTGCCGCACAACGTGCCCGCGCGGTGAGCAATGCCATGGCCGCGCAGGGCGTGGGGGCCGAAAGGCTGCGGGCGGAAGCGCGCAGCGCCCAATTCAGCCCCGCGGTCCGGGCGGCCGAACCCCCATCTCGCACTGTCACTATTGTGCTGATGCCGCCCCCGTGAGGCGGTAAGGGGCTTGCCCCAGCCTGCGCGCGGCCCCAGAAGGAGTCAGGAAAACAGGGCCGATTCGCGCCCAAAGCCAAGGAGAAGCGCCGGTGCTTTCGCGTCGTTCCCTATTCGCCGTCGGCGGTGCCGCCCTTTTGCTCAATGGCTGCGCGCAGGTCGCGCCGGAAGGCGGTCCGCCGCTCATGGACGTCATTGGCGGTGATCCAAATCTCTCCAGTTTCCGCGCTGCGCTGCGCAGTTCCGGCCTTGCTTCCGAATTGTTTGACCGTCCGGGCATCTACACCGTTCTTGCGCCAACCAACCTTGCCTGGTCTGGCGCGCCGGAGCGGATTCGTAACGGTGACCGCGAAGGGTTGCTTAGTCTGATCGCGGGCGGGCGGCTGCGCTTGCCGGATATCCAAGCGCGCGGCGGGCGCATCCGGATGTTGAGCGGCATTGATGTGCGCGTGGTGGGCGGAACGGCTGATAGCCCGCGTATTCAGGCGGCGCGCCCGGGCCAGGCGCCTTCCGGTGCTTCGGCAAGCATCATCCGCGCCAATCTGATGGCGAGCAATGGCGTGGTGCATGTTGTGCAAGGCGTGCTGATTCCGGCGTGATCCAGCGTCGCGCCGTCCTTGGCGCTTTGCTTTTTGCCCCGACACTGGCCTTTGCGGCCAATGCAGCGCATCGAATTTGGGTTGTCAGCAATGGCTGGCATAGCGGAATTGTGCTTGCCCGAGCCGATGTGCCTGAAAGCGTGATCCCGGAAATCGCCGATTTCCCGCATGCGCGGTTCTTCGAATTTGGCTGGGGCGATGCGGAATTCTACCCAGCGCGCGAAGCCGGCGCCTGGCTTGCGCTCCGCGCCGCCTTTCCCGGGCCGGCGGTGATGCATGTATCTGGCCTGACGGATCATCCAGCGCGGATTTGGCCGAATGTCACCATCCTGTCCTTTGCCGTTAACGCAGAAGCTTTACGCCGGTTGCTCGATTTCCTGCGCAATAGCTTTGACCGTGCCGGGGCGGGGCGCGCGGTAGTCTCGGCGCGGGGCATCTATCCCTTCAGCCTATTCTATCCGGCGACAGGGCGATTTCATCTGTTCAATACCTGCAATAGCTGGACAGCGCAGGCACTGACCGCCATGGGGCTCGGCGCATCGCTTGGGGGCGTGAATACCGCGGAAGATCTGGTGGCGCGTATTCGGCCATTTGCCGTGGCTGAGTGAATCAGCCTTCTTTCGCCTCACCAATCGGCGCCGCATCGCGTGTCATGCCGGCCAGCACTTCCGCCACATGGCGAACCTTCACCGAAGACCCTTCGCGCTTCAGCCGCCCCGCCATGTTCAACAGGCAGCCCATATCGCCCGCAAGCAAGGTGCCTGCGCCGGTCGCCTGAACATCACGACACTTATCGGTCACCATCCGCACGGAAATGTCCGGATACTTCACACAGAAAGTTCCGCCAAAACCACAGCAGATTTCCGGTTCCGCCAATTCAATCAGGCTGAGTCCTTCAACACTGTTCAGCAATTTGCGCGGCTGGGCCTTCACGTCCATCTCCCGCAGGCCAGAACATGAATCATGATAGGTCACGCTGCCATCCAGCCGCGCTGCTACCTTCTCCATCCCCATCACATCGGTCAGGAAAGAAACCAGTTCATGCGTGCGCGCGGCAAGCGCTTCAGATTTGCCGCGATAATGCGGGTCATCATCAAACAGCGCCGGGTAGTGATGCGCGATCATGCCGGCGCAGGAACCGGAAGGGGCCACCACGTAATCATAGCCCTGGAAGGCATCCACCACCGCGCGGGCCAGTGCCTTGGCATTGGCGCGATCGCCGGAATTATAGGCGGGCTGGCCGCAGCAGGTTTGGCTGGGTGGCACTTCCACCAGGCAGCCGGCTTCTTCCAGCAGCTTGATGGCGGCAAAGCCGACCGTCGGCCTATAAAGGTCCACCAGGCAGGTGACAAAAAGCGCAACGCGCGGGCGGGATTGGGTCATGGGGTCAGTTTAGCCTTGGCGGTGCAAGCTGGCGATATGAGGTAACGCTTCAATTCAGCCTTTGGCGCAATTCGCCGGCAAGGGCACGAACGCGGGCGGCGGCTTCGCCTTCCGGCACCAATTCCAGAAAGCGATCCAGGCAGCCCAAAGCTGCGCCAATCCGTTCCAGCCTTTGGTTCATCAGCCCTGCTTCGCGCCAAAGCGCGGCATGGTCCGGCGCCAGGCGCAGCATATCTTCCGTGGTGGTCAGCGCCGCCTTGATCTCGCCCGAGCGCAAGCGCCGCAGCTTGATGTTGTTTTGCAGGCGCAGCAGCACTTCGCGGCGCGTCATGGGCCGCAGCACGCCGGGGCGCAATTCCGCCTTTTCGCCTTCCACGCGCTTGATCAGGGCACGCAAATCCTGCGCTTCCAGTACCTTGCCGCCGGCAAAGATATCCACAATCAGCTTGCCCTTGGGCCCTTCCAGCGCCAGCAGAAAATGGCCGGGGAAATCCACACCAAAAGCGCCCCAACCCGCGGCATCCGCGGCATGCAGCCACAGGATACCCAGCGCCACCGGCAGGCCGCGCCGGCGTTCCACCACGCGGATCAGATTGGCATTCGCCATATCCTCATAGGTTTCGGAATCGCCCTGATAATCGAAATGCCCATGCAGGGTTTCCGCCAAGATCAGCCGCCTTGCCTGCAAATCACCGCCATCCGCCTTGCCATCCATGCTGGCGGCATCCACCACCTTGCGGGCGATATCGGAAAAATGCGCGGCCACCTTGCGCCAATCCGCTTCCGGCGCATCCACCCGTGCCAATTGCAAGGCGACGGTCGCAATATCCAGTTCCAGATCCGGCAGACTGCCGGCGGCTTCGATCGCGCTGCGTGGTTCGGGGGCATGGGTGATTGTCATCAAGAATATTTTTACGTCTTCTTCAGGAAGGATCAAGCTTTATCGCCATGGGTCAGCGCAACAGCAGCGGCAGCATGGAATCCAGGCGCAAAAGCCCATCCTGGGTTGCGCAAAGCCGGCCATTTTCGCGCCAAAGGAGGTAATCTTCATCCAGGCAGGCGGCCAGCATGGCCGGGTCCACCACATCAGCAAAGGCAAGCCCAGTGCGGGCTTCGATTCGGGCCGGGTCTATGCCTTCGGTCAGCCGCAACCCCATCAGCATGGCTTCCCGCCCCACTTCCTTGGGGCTCAGGCTTTCGCTTTCCACCGCCGCATGGCCCTGGGTTTCCACCAGGCGGAGCCATTCCTCTGGCGCGCGATGCCGCCTGGATGCCTGGATGCGCCCTTCGCGCATGACGCGCTGATGCGCCCCGGCGCCGATGCCCAGGTAATCGCCATAACGCCAATAGGCCAGATTATGCCGGCTTTCCGCGCCCGGCTTGGCGTAATTGCTGATCTCATAGGCGTGCAGGCCGAAGCGCGCGGCCTCCTCGGCAGTTGCCAGATAAAGTCGCGCCGCGTCATCTTCCGCCGGCAGCGCAAAGGCGCCGCGACGATAGAGCGTTTCAAACTGCGTGCCGGGTTCAATCGTCAGCTGATAAAGTGAGAGATGATCGGCAGCGAGCGCCAAGGCCTGGCGCAGTTCCGCCCGCCAGGCGGCTTCCTGTTGGCCGGGCCGCGCATAGATCAAATCAAAGGAAAGCCTTGGAAAAATCGCGCGGGCGGCTTCCAAAGCGGCAATCGCCTGAGGCACATCATGCTTGCGGCCAAGAAAGCCCAAAGCCTCCGCATTCAGGGATTGCACGCCAAGGCTGGCGCGATTGACCCCCGCATCACGAAACGCCGCAAGCTTCGCCGCTTCCACGCTGGTCGGGTTGGCTTCCAAAGTGATTTCAATATCGGGCAGCGGGGCAAAGAAGCGCTTCGCATCTTCAATCAGCGCCGCCACTGTTTCCGGTGCCATCAGGCTTGGCGTGCCACCGCCGAAGAAAATGCTCGCCAATGGGCGGCGGCCAATCAGCGCGGCTTCATACGCCAATTCGCGCTGCAAGCCGGCACGGAAGCGCGCTTCATCCACCCTGTCTCGGACATGGGAGTTGAAGTCACAATAAGGGCATTTGGCCGCGCAAAACGGCCAATGGATGTAAAGCGCAATCGGTTCCACGCGGGGTCTTTACGCTATTCCAGCTTCACGCCGGAAGCCTCCACCACCGGGTGACACTCAATCCAGGGCGAACACCGCGTCAATTTCGACTGTTGCATCAAGCGGCAGTTGCGCCACGCCGATTGAGGTCCGGGCATGCCGGCCATTCTCACCCCAGAGCGCGATGAACAGTTCCGAACATGCGTTGATCACCTTGGGATAGTCGCCCATGCCGGGGGCCGCGGTCACAAAGCCGCGCACCATCACCACCTGGCGGACGCGGCCAAGGTCGCCGCCAAGCGCCGTGCGCAGGGTGGATAGTAGCTGCAAGCCGATCGCCAACCCGCCTGCGCGCGCGGTGGCCAAGTCAACATCCTTGCCATAGACCCCGGTGGGGTAGGGCACACCGTTGCGTTCGCAGATCTGGCCGGCGAGGAAGATCAGGTTACCCTCACGCCGCCACAGGATGAATTCCGCCACAGGTGTGGCCGCAGGCGGCAGGGCATGGCCAAGGGCGGTTAGGCGGGACAGAAGGTCGGCATCAGTCGGCATCACGGAGCATCCCCTATAGGTCACAAGATGGCGGCGCAGAGCGCGTGTTTGTCGTCATCGCTGCAGGGCCTTGAAGCCAGCGTCCGACGCCGAAGAACACGCTGCGTTACGCGACATTCGCGGAGCAACATTCGCGCCAATTTTGCATGCGTGAAACCAAGCGGCAAGGCGGGACTATTCTTGTCGAAGCCCCATCCTAAACCACCCCTTGGCGCCTTGCGCCGCCTGGCCTGAAGCGTTTAACGCTTCTTGCCCCCAACACGTTCCATGGACGCGATGGGCAGTGCAGACTTGCCGGACGCCTTGGCGATTTCATTGTCCTGCGCTTCAATTTCCTTGCGCGCGGGCAGATCACCATCAAGCCCGCCGAGCAATTCCGCCGGCACCTTGCGGTTGGAACGGCGGCTGCCATCTTCATAGAGAACATCAAAAAGCACAAAGCGCGCTTGGGTTCCTGGCTTATTGGCCATGCGAATCTCCTTCAGTCTTTAAGTCTTTCGTGTCTTCGGCGTCGGCATCCTGCAAATCTTCGCCCGATTTGCGCCGCGCCACCGCTTCCTTCAGCGCTTCCAGCTTTGCTTCCTTGCGCGCCTGCTTGGCCCTGTTCACATCAGCACGATTCTGGCCGTAATTCGGTTTGCGCGCCATGCCGCCTCTCCACACATGAAAAGGAAACGGGGCGGCACTGAGCCACCCCGTCCCCGATAGATTGCCGACGATTGCAGCGCCCTAGATTTTGACCGCCGCCTCATTGCGCGGCAGTCAAAATCTAGTCAGTGGTATGAATGCTCCACAGCGCCGCAGTGACGGATCAGATCTTGCGCAGATTGCCGGCAGAAATCTTACCCTGCTGACCCTTCTGCAATTCAAAATCAATCTTGTCGCCTTCATTCAGGCCAGGAAGGCCAGAACGCTGGACATCGCTGACATGGACGAAGACGTCCTTGCTGCCATCATCGGGCTGGATGAAGCCATAACCCTTTGTAGCGTTGAACCATTTTACAGTGCCGGTTGCCATGCTGTTCGCTCCGGTTGAGGAAAAGCCGTCGCACGGAATCGCGCTACGGGCCGACCATCGCTACAGCCCAACCATGGGAAGGCACGGGAAGCAGGTTCGAGGCGACTTGCCCAACCTTCATCAGGCCGGGCCGGGACGCCCAAACCGGACGAGGTGACGGGGTCCATATGGGCCTTTCCCAGCCCAATCGCAACCTTTTCCTTAAAATAAGGGAAAACACATCATTTGGCGCTATTCCAACCAGTGCCGCGCTGCGGTGATCACCACGCCATTGGAACGCCCGCCGGCGAAAGTCTCAATGCGTGAGGCATAGCCCTGCGCCACAATCATCGCGCTTGGCACATCAATCGCAATCCGCCCCGCCATGGCGATGCGTGCCTCCTGCCCTGTATTGCCAAGCCGGCCAGCCAGTTCCACGGCGCAAATCGCGACCAGCACTTGCCGCGCTTCAATGCGTGAAAGCCCTTCCGGGCGGCAGGTCACGCCGCGCGGGTTATCGGGTACTGGCAATTCAAAGGTGACGCTGGGCTGGATGCGTCGCGCCGTCAGGCTCCAGCTTTCGAAATGCCGGCGCCAGGGGGTCAACGCGCCATCCCGCGCCGCATCCGGCGGGTCATGGGTAAAGCTTGTGATGCTGCCATCATCGCGGCGCTGTACGGCAAGCTTTTCACCACGCAACACCTCCGGCGCCAGGCTGATGCGCGCGGCACGCGCCGGCGCATCACGTTCTACCCCCGCAACGGCCAAGCAATCGCGGCGTGGCGTGCTGTCCAGCCTTTCCCATTGCTCACGGCAGAGCCTCCGCCACGGGCCCCAGGCGGCGCCACCGACGGAAACTGCCGCTGTCATTGGGGTTATCGGCGCGCTGAGCGGCAAGGGTGGTGCAGCGCTGCGCCAATCGGGTGCCTGCGCAGAAGCCCCGGCGCTGGAAAGGCTTAGCGCAACCAGCAGGAAGCGCAGCATAGGTTAAAGCGGGTCCGGCGCCGGAATGGCATTGATGCCAAGGCTGCGCGCTGTATCGGCCAGAATATCCCAAGTGGTGGCATCCACTGGAATGCCGCCGGCAAGCCGCGCCGCGCGCGTTGCCCTTTCCTTCTCGCCCGCCACCAACACAGGTTGGTCGGGATCAGCGGGTGGCGATGCCTTCACATGCGCAATTACCGCCGCCATTTCGGACCGGAAGGCGGCCAAATCGCCGAAGCGCGCTGGGTCAATCACAAAGGCAAGCCAGCCATTGACGATGCTGCCATCCTTCGGGTGATGCGGCGCGGCGGTCACGCCACCAATCAGCGCCCCGGCCAGGATTTCGCACATCAGCGCCAAGCCATAGCCCTTATGCCCGCCAAAAGGCAGCAGCGCACCGCGTGGCTGATCCCGATACAGCACGCCCGGGTCATTGGTGGGCTTTCCCTTAGCATCCACCAAAGCGCCATCCGGCACCGGCTTGCCGGCATTGAAGGCAACGCGACACTTCCCAAGCGCGATGGCCGCCGTTGCAAAATCCAGAATCAGCGGATGTTCGCGCGCCGACACCGCCGGCACGGCAACGCAGACCGGATTGGTGGACATGCGCCCATCGGTCCCGCCAAACGGCGCCACTGCGCCGGGGCCGGAAACGCCATTGACGAAATGAACCGAAATCATGCCCGCCCGCGCCGCCTGTTCACCATAAGAACCTATGCGCCCCAGATGATGCACATTGCGCAAAGCCATCACCGCATGGCCATGCTGGCGCGCGGCATTGATCGCCCATTCCATGGTGATGCGCCCGATGCGCTGGCCATAACCCATCTTGCCGTCAAACACGGCGAGAGATGCATCCTGGCGTATCGCCTCCGGCATGGCGCCCGGGTGCAACTTACCCGCGCGCATATTCTCCACATAGCGCACCAGCAGCATGATGCCGTGGCTGTCATGGCCTTGCAGATTCGATTCCAGCAAATGATCCGTGACCATCGCCGCTTCATCTTCCGCGCTACCCCCCGCGCGGATCATGGCATGGACCAAGCCGCGCAGGGCGGTGGGGTCAACACGAAGCATCGGGGCAGCGGTCATGGTGTTCTCCTGGAACGATCGGGGCGCTTCCCCCAAGCCTGGTCAGGCGCCTTGCGCCGGGCGGCACCAAAGCGGCGCCTTCTGGTGGGGCGTGGCGGCTTCGGCCATCGCCGTTTCCTTGGGGTTTTTCATGCCCCGTCAGCCTAGGGCGAATCGGCGGCATCGCAAACGCCCCTGCCCCGGGCCAAGCTTGCCGCGCCCCGCCCCGCCCCCTATACCCGGCGCCACACGCCATGCCGCCCGGGATGGCCCCGTTTCAACCGCCAAGATGCAGGTATTCCCATGGCAAAAATGCAAGCCAACCAGATGCGCGCCGGCATGGTCATTGAATTTGAAGGCCAGCGCTACACGATCCTGAAGCAAAATATCATGATCCCCGGCAAGGGCGCCGCCGTTATTCAGGTCGAAATGCGCAATGTGAAGACCGGCGCCAAGAAGGACCAGCGCTGGCGCACCGCCGATACGGTGGAACGCCTGACCACCGAGGATAAGGAATTCACCTATTCCTATGAGGATGGGGCAAACCTGGTGCTGATGGACCCCGAGACCTTCGAACAGACCCTGGTCCCCAAGGACATATTGGGCGACCGCCTGCCCTTCCTGCAGGAAAACATGACGGTCAATGTGAAGCTGATCGAAGGGGAGCCGGTTTCGATGGACCTGCCGGAAACCGTGACGCTGGAAATTATGGAGGCAGATCCGGTGGTTAAGGGCCAAACTGCCTCCTCATCCTATAAGCCGGCGCTGCTTACCAATGGGGTCAAGGTCATGGTGCCGCCCTTCATCACGGCGGGGGAGAGGATTGTGGTGAAGACCGCTGACGGGACCTATTACGAAAGGGCGAAGTAGGGCGCAGGGCGGGGCTGCCTTGGGAATGGCCGCCCCAACCCCCTGGTGATAAACATATTTTTAAGAAAAATTGCCCCAAAGTGAAAAAAAATCTGAAGCGTTTAGGATTTGTTAACCTTTTCGGGTTTTAACTGTCTCCACGTCGCAAAATGCGGTGCAACCAAAGGCGTGTTGGGCCCCTTACGGGAATCCGCGTCGTAGGAACGGAAAAACTCCGATGACGATGAATTCGATCAATACGAACATGCAGTCGCTGATCGCGCTGCAAAATCTTAACAACACCAATATGCAGATGGCGGCAACGCAGAAGCGCGTTTCCACCGGCTTTCGTGTGGCTGATGCCCGCGATGATGGTGGCGCCTATGCCGTGGCGCAATCCGTTCGGTCCGATGTTGCCGGTGTTACTGCTGCGAATGAACAGATTGGCGGCGTCAAGGGCTTGCTGGACACGACCTTTGCGGCCCTTTCCATGGTGTCTGACACCTTGAAGCAGGTACGCACGACCCTGACGCGCTTGGCCGATGGCGCGATCACCCAGGGCCAGCGCGACACCTATCTGGAACAGTATCGCCTTTTGTCGCAGCAGGTTTCTGAATTCGTGGACGACGCCAAGTACAATGGCCGCACCCTACTTGCGACCGGCGTCGCTGCTGGTGGTGGCAATATTGTTGCGATCCGCAATGAAGTTGGCGGCACCTTCACCATTGAGGCGGTGGATGGCGCAACCCTCCTCACGCTCCCGGCCACTGGTCCGACCAGCGCGGCTATTGCGGCGACCTGGATCAACAATGGCGGCACCTTCGACCTTGTTAACGACGAAATCTCAGAGGCCCTGAACAAGTTTGGCAGCTCCATGAAATTCGTGGAGAATCAAATGCTGTATAACTCCAAGAAGACGGATGCCTTGGAAGGCGGTCTTGGCGCCCTGGTGGATGCCGATCTGGCCAAGGAAAGCGCCGTATTGGAAGCGCTGAAGGCGCGCCAGCAGCTTGGCGTGCAGACCCTGAGCTTGGCCAATCAGGGCCCGCAGGTGCTGACGCGTCTGTTCCAGGGGTAACCACCCGGCCTTTCCCGATTGAATGACCTGCGCCCAGCGATATTGCTGGGCGCGAGTCCGGCGCCTTACCCGCAACGGTGGCAATACCGGGGCTTTAGGGGGCCGGTTCAGGGGTGGCGGTGGCAGGTGCTTGGTCCGTGAAAGCGGTCTCAGCGGGGCGGTTATCAGCCGCCTGAGCCTTGGCTGCCGGTCAAAAGACTTAACCAAAGCAATAGCCTAAGGGTTGCGCCTTAAGGGGTGCGGTAAGCTTCGATTAAAAAAAATTGAGCGACCCTTAGTTTTTTGGTTTTGTGTTTAGCTTTTGTTAACCATCTCCTGCGCATGATCTGGACGCACCGAAAAAATCGGAAGGCACACTGGCTATCGCTACTCTGGGTAGAGCGAGCGCCAAAAGAAAGGGGAAGACCCCAATGTCTATTTTCAATTCAATCAACACCAACCGCCAGGCCGTTTTCGCCCTGCAATCCCTGAATCAGAACAACGCGGAGCTGAACGCCGTTCAAAAGCGCGTTTCAACTGGCTTTCGTGTCTCCGATTCCCAGGATGACTCGGGCGCGTTCTCTGTGGCGCAAACCGTCCGTTCTGACATGGCCGGTGTGACCGCGGTGAATGAACAGCTGGGTGGCACGCGTGGTATTCTTGCCACCACGCTGACCGCACTGACGCAGGTTTCCAATACCATGCAGCAGCTGCGCACCACCGCCACCCGCCTTGCGGATGGCGCCATCACCGCAGACTCGCGTACCCAGTATGAAGGCCAGTACCGGGATCTGGTTGGTCAGATTAGGTCCTTCGTGGCCGATGCCACGTATAATGGCCGCAGCCTGCTGGTCACCCAGGGCACCCTCAACATTGGTGCGGGTGGTTCAATTAACGGTGGCAATATCACGGGTCTTCGCAACGAAGCGGGCAATGAATATACGATTAATGCGACTGATGGTGCTGCCCTTATCGTTGGTGGCGCAGGGATAACGGGCACCGCCGCTATCTCTGTTCCAACCTCCGCCGCTGATGCGCAGGCCTTGATCCAGGGCGGCATCGCCACTTCTGGCACCGGCGCTAACTTCGCTTCGGTCGAAGCGCGGATCAATTCTGCCCTGGGGCGGTTTGGTTCCTCGGCGGCGATCGTGGATAACCAGATCAATTACAATTCCAAGCGCCTTGACGCCCTCGCTGACGGCCTTGGCGCGCTGGTGGATGCCGATCTGGCGAAGGAAAGTGCCCGGATGAAGGGGCTGGAAACCCGCCAGCAGCTTAGCCTTCAGACACTATCCATGGCGAACCAGACGCCACAGTCACTGCTCAGCCTCTTCCGCTGAGGTTGAAAAGGTGGTCCCGGCAGGTGCCGGGACCACCACCCCTTTCGTAACGGAGACAAAAAATGTCAACGCTTGTTCTAGAACTCCGCCAAGGCGACATGATGATCGTCAATGGCGCACCCATTCGGTTTCGCAATCGCGCGCGAATCGAATTGACCGCGAAGGCGCGATTCCTGTTCGGCAAGCAATTGATGACGCCCGATATGGCCAATACCCCGGCCCGGCGCATCTACTTCGCCTTGCAGACCGCTTATATCGGCGATCACGAAGAACGTATGGCAGGGCTGGAACTTGCCAAGCGGTTCATCGTCGAATTCAAGGATGCCACCACTTCTGGCATCGCCCGCGAATATCTGGACCGCGCGCTTACGCTGGCCCAGGAAGATCAGTGCTATCAGGCACTGAAATTCGCACGCCGCGTCATGCGGCATGAAGAAGTGGTGCTGGGCCTTGACCCCATCGCACAATTCGCCACCGCAACGGAATAGAGGCAACGCCATGAACCAGATGCTCGCCACGCGCCGCTATGGCGCCACCCAGCAAGCCCGCAGCCAGCGTGACCAGGAAGCGGATGTGTTTCGTCGTGTGAATTACGGCCTGAAGTCAGCCTTGAATGGCGATGCCATTGAACGCGCCCGGGCAGTGGCTGATAATCGCCGTCTGTGGTTGGCGGTGGAAGCGGCCATTGTTCACCCGGCCAATCTATTGCCGCAAGCCTTGCGCGCTTCGATCCTGAGCCTGAGCCGTTCCATCCAGCGCGAAATGGAAAAAAGCGAACCGGATCTTGCCTTCCTGATCGAAATGAACGACCAGATGATTGCTGGCCTTTCGGGCGATGCGGGCTAGCGCCTGTCTGCTATCTTATTCTGCAGTAGGCATGCGCTAAGTCAGTAAGCGACGATGTTTGTCGCTTAGCCAAGTGCCCCCACATTGCATGGGGGCGCAAGCATCTTGGGCGCGAAGCCGGGGCCGCGATGGCTGCTTCGCCTTTCCGGCGTCTGCGCCGCCGGATGCCCCCCCAATCGGGCGGTTCTTGCGTTCGCGCATTCTTCGATCTGCCGGATTAGTCAGTTCGATTGTCTTCCTGGTGAAGATATGGAAGCTGGCGCATCTCATGGCCAAACAGGCACGCCATCCAGCCCCGCAGTTTCTGGCAGGCCACAGATCAGATTCGCATTCTGCACCGCTTGGCCGGCTGCTCCTTTCCCAAGATTGTCCACCACCCCCATTGCGATCACCAAGTTGCGGTCTGGGTCCGCCGCGTAGCTGACGAAAGCAAGGTTCGACCCGGTAGCCCATTTGGTCTGCGGTGGCTTGTCGGTCACACGCACAAAGGCCCGCCCTGCATAGAAGCGCCGCGCCGCGTCCAAGCACTGGTCCGTGGTAGCGCGGCCTCGGCAGTAAATGGTCGCGAGTATGCCGCGGGTCATCGGCACCAGATGTGGCGTAAACACCAGCCCGGCCGCGCTGCTGCCGCTTAGCTTTTCAATCGTTCTGGCCATTTCAGGCATGTGGGTGTGCTTCAGCAGACCGTAGGGCACCAGGTTCTCGTTGGTCTCGGCATAGCCGAATCTGCTGTCGCCGCCGCCCCGACCAGCGCCTGAGATACCGGTCTTGGCGTCAATCACGATGTTGCCGGGCTCGATCAGCTTATTGGCCAGCAGTGGCGCCAGCGCGGTAAGCGTCGCCGCAGGGAAGCAGCCGGGATTGGCAATGCGATTCTGACCCGCGATCTGCGCTGGCCAGACATCGGCCAGGCCGTAAGTCCAATCTTTGACATAGCGATGGTCGCCGCCGATATCCACGATCTTCACGCCCTTGGGGATACGCGCCAGCGCTTCAGCCGAACTGCCCGTGGGCAGCGAGGCGAATAGCAGATCGAGCTTCGGTAGCATCCCCGGATCCCATTTCTCGATCACCATTTCGGCTAGCTTTGCTGGCACACCGGGGAAGCGATCCCCCAACCGGCTGCCGGCGCTGCCTTCACCTGCGGCGTAGATCAATTCGAAATCCGGGTGGTTTGCTACCAGGCGCATCGCCTCACCACCGCCAAAACCGCTGATCCCGACAATGCCAATGCGAATGCTCATGGTGATGTCCTGCTGTTGGAGTGCGCGTCGGCTATGGCGTCGAGGCGCTTGCTCATATGCACGGCGACGCCGAACTGCGGGTGCTGTTCCTCGCGGTCCACCCGGTAGCCGAGTCGGCCATAGAGTCGAATATTCTCGGCAAAGAGCGCGTTCGTGTAGAGCCGCACCTCGCTCAGCTTGAGCGATCGGGCGACTTCCTCCGCATGCGCCATCAGGGCACGACCGTGGCCCCGGCCCTGCTCGGCGGGTACCACCGCAACATTGACGATTAGCAGGTGGTCAGCCGTGGGCGCCATTTCGATCAGCGCCACGGCATCGCCGTCCGCGCGCAGCAGGTCAATAAGGTGTTCGCGCAGTGCCGCATCGTAGTCGGCGGTCATCGGTCGCGGCTCCCGCCCGAGGATGGGCACCCACTTCGCGTAGGCTGCGCGGGTCAGTTCGCGGACGGTCACCGCATCAGCGGTGGTGGCGCGCCGTAGCGTTTTGTGTCCGGCGTCTTTAGGTGTTTGCGAAGACTCGGCTTGGGCGGCGTTGCTGTTGAGCACGATGTTTTCCTGTGATCTGGGCAAAGAAAAACCCCCGAAGCTGGGGGCTGCGGGGGTTCAAAGATGCGGGCTGATGCCGCCTCAGGCGTGGACCGCTCGGGACCTCACCGGGGAGGGGCTTGTCTGCACGCAGCCAGAGAAGCCGCCGCTGAGAAGCAGCGACGGCATCGGTTTGCGATGCGGCGGCAAGTTTCATCCATGCAACAGACGCTAGTGGTTCGCCGGAAGGTCTGTCAACGCAGATTTTTAGCCGCGCGCCCATTTGGCTTGAACATACACTAAACCCGCCCGTGACAGGCCTTGAACTTCTTGCCACTACCGCAGGGGCAGGGCGCATTGCGCGGCGTGCCCGCCCAAGTGCTTGGGTCATTCGGGTCCACCGCTGCGGGTAAGGAACGCGGCGCCGCCGTGCCGATCGGCGCGGTGATGGGCGGGCCATCCACTTCCATCATCTCCGCCCCCGCCAAAGTCGGGTCCGGGTGGCGCATGTCAAACACGCCAATGCCTTCCGGCGCGGGCGGTGGCGCATCCGGGCGGATTTCAATGCGCAGCAGCAGGCTGGTCACACGCTCACGCAGATTTTCCAGCATGGAATTGAACAGCCGGAAGGCTTCGCTTTTGTATTCATTCAGCGGGTCACGCTGGCCATAGGCGCGCAGCCCGATGCCCTGGCGCAAATGATCAAGGGACAGCAAATGTTCCTTCCAGGACTGATCGAAAATCTGCAGCAGCAGGGATTTTTCGATCTGTCGCATAATCTCCGGCCCCACATTGGCCGCACGAGACGCATAAGCCTGCGCGGCAGCCTGCATCAGGCGTTCGCGCACCGCATCATCATCAATGCCTTCTTCCCGCGCCCAATCCGCCACCGGCAGATCAAGGTTCAGAATTTCCTGTACATCGCGGTCAAGCTTTTCCAGATCCCATTGTTCGGGATAGGCGTTTTCCGGAATGGCGCGCGCGACGATATCCGCAATGGTTTCCTCACGCATTTCCGTGATGGTTTCAGCCACTTCATTCGCCACCATAAAGGCGCGACGCTGGGCATAAACTTCCCGGCGCTGGTCATTCATCACGTCGTCATATTTCAGCAGATTTTTGCGAATGTCGAAGTTCCGCGCCTCCACCTTTTTCTGTGCGCGTTCCAGGGCCTTGTTGATCCAGGGGTGGACAATCGCCTCCCCT
Source organism: Asaia bogorensis (assembly GCA_945886995.1). Lineage (GTDB taxonomy): Bacteria > Pseudomonadota > Alphaproteobacteria > Acetobacterales > Acetobacteraceae > Neoroseomonas > Neoroseomonas bogorensis_A. The sequence continues at coordinate 2,440 of CAMCZJ010000002.1, read as the reverse complement.
TCTTTCAGGCCAAGCTTTTGCAACATCCCACCCATCCGGTCAGACCCGAAGATACGCATCAGATCATCTTCCAGGGAAAGGAAGAAGCGCGAAGCACCGGGGTCCCCCTGGCGGCCTGAACGACCGCGCAGCTGATTATCAATACGCCGGCTTTCATGGCGTTCCGTGCCAATCACGAAAAGCCCGCCCGCTTCGCGCACGATGGGCCGCGCTGCGTCAACTTCGGTCTTGTGGCGCGCCAAAGCGGTTTCAAATTCCGGCCCTTCGGAAGCATTGGCTTCCTGGCGCGCCAGCATTTCCAGATTACCACCCAATTGAATATCCGTGCCGCGGCCCGCCATATTGGTGGCAATTGTCACCGCGCCGGCGCGCCCGGCTTGCGCCACAATTTCCGCTTCCTGTTCATGGTAGCGCGCATTCAGCACTTGGTGCGGGACGTTTTTCTTCTTCAGCAACGCCGAAATCAGTTCCGATTTTTCGATGCTTGTGGTGCCCACCAGGCAAGGCTGGCCGCGCCCGCGCGCTTCTTCGATCAGCTTCGCCACCGCCTCATATTTTTCTTCGGCGTTACGATACACCTCATCATCCTGATCCAGGCGCGCAACGGGCACATTGGTCGGGATTTCCACCACTTCCAGCTTGTAGATTTCAGCAAATTCATCCGCTTCCGTCGCCGCCGTACCGGTCATGCCGGCAAGCTTCGGGTAAAGCCGGAAGTAATTCTGGAAGGTGATGGAAGCCAGCGTTTGATTCTCCGGCTGGACTGTCACGTGTTCCTTGGCTTCCAGCGCCTGATGCAGGCCATCGGAATAGCGCCGGCCTTCCATCATGCGACCGGTGAATTCATCAATAATCACAATCTTGTCCTGCCGAACAATGTATTCAACATCGCGCGTGAAAAGCGCATGCGCCCGCAAGGCTTGGTTCACATGATGCACGAGCGACACGTTTTCCGTGTCATACATATTGCCTTCGGTCAGCAGGCCGAATTGGCGCAGCAATTCTTCCACCCTTTCGCCGCCCAATTCGGTCAGGCTCACGGTGCGCTGCTTTTCGTCCTTCTCAAAGGTCTCCTTATCCTTCACCAGCTCCTTCATCACCTCATCGGTGCGGCGGTAAAGGTCGGAAGTGTCATCAGTCGGCCCGCTGATGATGAGCGGCGTGCGCGCCTCATCCACCAGGATGCTATCCACCTCATCCACAATGGCATAGGCGAAATCGCGCTGGACCATATCTTCCAGCCGATACTTCATATTGTCGCGCAGATAATCGAAACCGTATTCATTATTGGTGCCATAGGTCACATCGCAGGCATAAGCGGCTTGGCGCTGGTCATCCGTCAGCCCATGCATAATCACGCCAACGGAAAGCCCCAGGAAGCGATAGATGCGCCCCATCCATTCGGCATCGCGCTGCGCCAAATAGTCATTCACTGTCACCACATGCACGCCCTTGGCGGGCAGCGCATTCAGGTAAACCGGCAGGGTCGCGACCAGCGTCTTGCCTTCGCCGGTCTTCATTTCGGCGATCTTGCCTTCATGCAGCACCATGCCGCCAATCATCTGCACATCGAAATGGCGCAGGCCCAGCACGCGGCGCGCGGCTTCCCGCACGGTCGCGAAGGCTTCCGGCAGCAGCGCGTCCAGGGCTTCGCCCTTGGACAGCCTTTCGCGGAACAGCGCGGTCTGCCCCGCCAGCGCCTCATCCGACAGCGCCTGCAGGCGGGGTTCCAGCGCATTGATCGCGGGAACACGGGATTGATAGCGCTTCAAGGCGCGGTCGTTGGAGGTGCCGAAAATAGCGGCTGCAAGGCGGGCAAACATCTGGCGCGTCAATCTCCGGCGGGCGGGCGCCCGGTCGCGGCGCCGCGGCGCCTAAAGTATGTTTCGGATTGGCCGCAGAAATAGGCGCCCCGGGGGGGCGGGTCAACGCTTGCGCCTTGTGGGGAAGGGGCGCATCGGCCATGTTCCGGCCCAATCACCAGATTGGGATCATCCCCTATGCGCCATTTGCGCGGCCCGGCCGCCTCCGCCCCCCTTCGCGCCACCCTAGCGCTATTGCTGGGGGTTACCCTTGCGGAGCCCGGCCTGGCCCAGCCCGCCCCAGCCGCCCCGCCGGCTGACCCCATTGTGGCCAAGGTGGATGGAGAGGAGATTCGCTTCTCAGACCTTGCCAATGCCGCCCAGGAATTGCCCGAAGAATTGCGCGGCGCGCCGGCGCAGATGCTCTATCCCCTGCTGCTCGATCAAATGATCGCCGGGCGTGCCGTGGCCGCCGCCGCCCGCCGGGCGGGGCTTGATAAGGATGAGGCTGTGCGCGCGCGCATCCGCCGCGCCGAAGAACAGGAATTGCAGCAGGCCTATCTTTCCCGCGCATTGGCTGGGCTCGTGACGGAAGAACGCATCCGCGCGGCCTATGATGCCGAAATCCGCGCTCGCCC
>CAMCZJ010000001.1 GCA_945886995.1 Asaia bogorensis | reverse complement strand
CGAGCCCGGCGCCTGGCACGTTCCGGCCATTCCCGCCGCGCCATTGCCGCGCACCTCGCCGCCAAGGGGATCGAGACCGAGACCGCCGCCGCCGCCCTGCCCGAAGGTGAGGAGACTGAGCTGCTGGCCGCGCTGGCCTTTTGTCGCCGCCGCCGGGTTGGGCCCTTTGCGCGCGTGGCAGCCGATGCGACAGCGCGGATGAAGGCGCTGGCAGCGCTGGCGCGCGGGGGCTTTGCCCAAGGCGTTGCGCGCCGCGCCTTGGCGATGGACCCGGCCGAAGCCGAAGAAATGCTGCTTTCAGGCCGGCGCGAATGAGTGATCAGACTGAAGTTAAAGGACCGGTGGTCTTCACCCGGCATGGCGTGGCGCGTGGTGTCCGCACCGCCTTGCCCCTGGTGATTGGCACCTTTCCGTTTGGTTTAGTGGTGGGGGTGATTTCCGACCAGAAGGGGCTTTCCTGGCTGGAAACTGTGCTGATGGCCGCGCTGCTATTCGCGGGATCCTCGCAATTGCTGGCTTTGGAGCTTTGGTCCGAACCGGCGCCGATTATGGCTGCCACCATCGCCGCGATTGTAGTGAATATCCGCATGGCACCGATGGGTGCGGCTTTGGCGCCTTGGCTCGATAAGCTGCGCGGCGTGAAGCTTTGGGGCAGCCTTGCCTTCATGGTGGATCACGCCTTCGCGCTTTCCGCTGCCGAGCAACGGCGCGGCGGGCGCGATGCCGGGTATCTGCTGGGCATTGGCGTGACGCTTTGGTGCTTTTGGAATATCTCAGTCAGCCTTGGGCATATTCTGGGCTCGGCGGTGCGATTTCCGGCGGGGCATCCGCTGTACTTTGCGGCCATCGCGACTTTTGTGGCGATACTCGTGCCGCTCTGGCGCGGAGTGCGGCGGGATTTCTGGCCTTGGGTTTTGGCGGGCGCGCTGGCGGTATTGGCCTGGAAGGTGGGGCTTGGGTCGCCTTGGCCCTTGCTAATTGGCGCCTTTGCTGGTGCGGCGCTGGGGGCATGGTTGGAGTTGCGCCGGGAATGACCCTTCGCCCTGATGTGCTGCTCGCCATTATCGGCATGGCGGTGGCGACTTACCTGTGTCGCGCTGGCGGCTATGCGCTGTTTCGCGCGCTCCGCCCACCCCGTTATGTGGAAGTGGTCTTGCAGCATCTGCCCGGGCCGATTTTCATGGCCTATGCCATGCCGGCACTCGCGGCGCATGGCTGGAAGGGTTGGGTGGCGGCAGTGGCGGTGGTGGCGGTGCAGTATTTCTCGCGCAGCGTGGCAGCGGCGATCCTGGTTGGGGTTGGCGCCATGGCGGGGCTCGGCGCGTTTGAAGCCTGGTACCTTGCGCGCTGAGGGCACACTTCCCCGTATTGGCGCACCGGGCATTCTGGTGCTGGTCATCATCGCGATCGGTACGATGATTGTACCGCTGGATACATCCGTGAATATCGCCTTTCCAGCGATTACCGAGCGTTTCGAACTTGGGCGCACCGGCATTCAATGGGTGGTGATCTGCTATGTGCTGACCTATGGCAGCCTGATGCTAGGCATTGGCCGGCTTGGCGATATTTTCGGCTATTTGCGCGTGTTTCGATTGGGGCTGGCCTGGAGCATTCTGGCCTTCATCCTTTGCGCCACGGCGGAAAACTACGCTTGGCTTTTGGCGGCGCGCGTCATGCAGGGCATTGGCGCGGCGCTGGTGATTGGGTGCGGCCCTGCGCTGGCGACCAGCCATTTCACCGAGGCTTTGCGCCCACGTATTCTGGGCTTTTACGCCTTTGGCTTTGCCGCGGGTGGCGGGCTTGGGCCGCTGATTGGTGGCGTGCTGGTGGAGCATTTCGGCTGGTCGGCGGTTTATTGGTATCGTGCGCCGCTCGCGGCTTTTGCGCTGGCCTTGAGTGTCTTTCTGCGCGCTCCACCGCGCGCGGCAGAGCGCGAGAGTTTTGATCTGACCGGTGCAGTGCTGATCACGGGCATGATGTGCTGCCTGCTGCTGGGCATTAATCGCGCGCCGGATATCGCGGCGGGTAATCCGCTATCCTTGACGCTGGCTCTTGGGTTTTTGGTGCTAGGTTGGTGGTATGGCCGCCATGCTGGGCGTATTGCGCGGCCGGTGATTGCGCTGCGCTATTTCCGAGACGCGGATTTCCTGTTTGCCTGTATTGCGACGGCCGTCGTGAATTTCGCCTGTTTCGCGGTGCTGCTGTTTCTGCCTTATCTGCTGCTGCATGGCGCGGCCTTGCCGGCGGGCTGGGGCGGCTTGGTGCTGGCGATTGGGCATTTGGCGGCGATGGCGGCTTCTCCCTTCGCCGGCGCCTTGCTGGCGCGCATCAGTGCCGCGCGGCTGGCTTTGATTGGTTCCGTGATGACCTCTGCCGGGCTTTGGCTGATTGGCAGCATTGGTGCTGCTGACGGCGCGATTCCCCTGCTGGTTGCGGCGCTGGCGCTGCAAGGCATCGGCCTTGGGCTGTTTCAGGTGAGTGTCACGGATCTTTTGCTGGAGCGCATGCCGCGTGAGGATCGCGGCGTGGCGGGCAGCCTTGCGCAGGTTTCACGCACGCTTGGCGTTGTGACCGCAGCGTCCCTGCTGAGCACGGTTTTCGCAGCCTTGGAAGTGGCCGGCGCCGCGCGCGGCCTTATGGGGATGGAGGCATTTCGCGCCGCCTTCGGGGTTATCTTCAGCTTCGGCGCGGCGCTGGTCGGGGCCCTGATGGTGGCTGGGTTCTTCGTCAACCGTCGCGCTTACCGTTCATGAGCAGGGCGGGCCGCGACAAGGTTCGGTAATCGCGTCGCGCGAAACACCCTACCGCAAGGTTTGCGCAATCGCCTCAATATCCAAAGCCGCTGACGCGCTGGGGTGGCGGGTCAGCAAGGGTGTCTGATGACGGATGGCGTCACGCACCTTGGGATCACGCCGCACCACCCCCGCCAAGGGAATGTCTCGCTTGAGGAAGGCACCAGCAGCGCGGCGCAGCGCTTCATAGGTGCGCTGCCCGCTTGCGCGGTCATCCGCCATATTGATCACGATGCGCGAAATACCCTTCGGATTATCCATGCTATGCAGTTTCAGCACAGCATAGGCATCCGTCATGCTGGTGGGTTCTTCGGTCGCGACCACCAGCAATAAATCCGCAGACGCCGCAATGCGCCTTTGTGCCATATCAAGCCCGGCGCCGAGATCCACCACCACATCCTGCCAATGCTGCCGCGCGCCATTTAGCGTAGCGAGGAAGGCGTCCAAAGCCGCCGGACTGAGTGAGGCCAGCGCGCCAGAGCCAGAATGCCCTGCCAGCACGTGAAACCCGGCATTGGTGATGGGGGTGGCGGCTTCAATGGTGGTCAGCCTGCCGGCCAGCACCCCGGCAAGGTCCCGTTCCGGTTGAATGCCAAGCTGCACGTCAATATTGGCAAGACCCAGATCAGCATCGGCCACCAGCACGCGCCGCCCCTGACGGGCGAGGGCTTGGGCCAGGCTGATTGACAACAAAGTCTTGCCCACCCCCCCTTTCCCGGAGGCGACCACGATCATTCGTCCAGCGGAGCGCGTAAAAAGACCTTGCGACATTAGGAATCTTCCTTACCGGACGTGGCAGTCCCGCGTTGTGCAGAGGAAAGCAAGCGCGACGCCAGCCCTTCCGGGGTCAGTGCTTCAAGCCCATCGGCGACCTCTGGGCCAATGCCCGCGTCCGTGAGCGCAAGCGGCCCCGCCTTGGCCGCCATCACTATCCCGCCCAGCCGCCGTGCCACGTCAAGGCGCGTCGGCAAAAGATGCTGCGCGCCAAGCGCGGCAAATGCGCGGGCAAGATCAGCGGCCTCAGAAGCATCAAGGCCGGCAGGCAACACCAAGACGATATCCGCCCCGGCCTGAACCGCCAATTGGCGCAATTGGCGGGCCTGATTCTCATTGAAGGGATCGCAGCCGGCGGTATCAATCAGCACTGGCTGCCCATTGTTGCGATGCGCCAAGGCCTTGGCCAGCACAGCGGGGGTTGGCGCCACCGCCAGTGTCACGCCCAAGACTCGGGTGAAGGCGGCAAGCTGTTCCACCGCGCCGGCACGCTGGCCATCGGTGGTAATGACCAAAGGAGCGTCAACTTGCAGCACCATGCGTGCGGTAAGCTTCGCCGTGGTCAGGGTTTTTCCGGCGCCAGGTGGGCCTGCCAGCAAAAGCGGCCTTTCCCGCCCAAGAGGCAGGGGCACGAATACCAGCGCTTCAGCCAGGCTTTGCGGTAGCGGCGCGGCGGCCAAGGTCTGCACCATATTCGACGGCAGGTTGTGAAAATCGAGCGGCCCTGAAAGGCTGAGCGACACCGGCCTGAAGGCAGGCTGGATCAGCAGCGGTTCTTCCGGTTCCAGCGCCGCCGTGATTTCCACGCCAAGGCGAGTGCGGCGCTGTTCCAGGATAATGGCATCCACGCCCAGTTCCGTGCGGATCTGTGTCATGGCTTCGGCCATATTGGCGCCATGAAAAATCTTGAGCCGCATGTATCAGCAGCCCCAGTGCGCCGTAGCGAAGATTGCTAGGGGGAACAACACTAAAGCGAACCTACAGTGCGTATCCGCGCGCGCGGATGAATTTCCGTATGCGCCAATACGGGGGTGGAGGGACGAAAACGTTCAACAATGGCGCGGACATGGGCACGAATGGTACCTGAACAGACCAGCACGGGCTGTTCCCCCATGGCATTGGCGTTATCGAAGACGTCGCGCAGCTTCTGCATGAAATCGGAAAGCCTGGAAGGTGCCATGGCAAGCTGGCGATCATCCCCGGGGCCAATCAGCGCTTCGGTAAAGGCCACTTCCCAATCGGCCGAGAGCGTGATCATGGGCACATAACCTTCCGGCCCACGCGCCGCATCAGATAACTGCCGCGCAAGGCGCTGGCGGACAATGGCTAGAATGGCAGCGACGGTGCGCGCGCCACCGGCATTGGCTTCCTGAATGCCTTCCAGAATGGTTGGCAGGTCACGGATGGAAACGCGTTCGGTCAAAAGGCTTTGCAAGATACGCTGAATGCCGCCCACGCCAATCGGTTGCGGCACAAGATCGGACACAAGCTTCTTCTGTTCCGCGGGCAATTCATCCAACAATTTCTGGGTTTCCGCGAAGGAAAGAAGTTCGGACATATGCTCACGCACAATTTCAGTGATGTGCGTGGCCACCACGCCGGCACAGTCCACTACCGTACAACCGCGCGCAAGTGCTTCCTCACGCCGTGTTTCGTCAATCCAAAGCGCAGGCAGACCAAAGGTAGGTTCCGTACAACGTTCGCCGGGCATATCTGGCATGCCGCCGGATGGGTCAATCGCTAGCAGCATGGGGTGGCGCAATTGGCCTCGGCCCGCCTCAATTTCCTTCACCTTGATGCTGTAGGTATCGGAAGGCAGTGAAAGGTTATCCTGAATCCGCACGGAAGGCAGGATAAAGCCCATTTCCTGCGCGATGGTTCGGCGCAGACCCTTGATCTGTTCCGTCAGGCGCGGTGCATCACCGGCGGCAAGTGAGAGCAGCCCATAACCCAATTCCAACCGCAGGAGATCCATCTTGAGGGATTCGGCGATGGGCTGGTCAGCCTCCGGCGTTGGTAATGGCGGCGCAAGTGCGGCGCTCTGACGCTTCTCTTCGGCCTGCATAAGCCGCCAAGCGCCATAACCCGCGGCACCCGCCAGGGCGACGAAGGGCAGGAAGGGCATTCCCGGCATGATGGCCATAAGGCCCGACGCTCCGGCGGCGATGGCAAGTGGCTTGGGGCTAGAAGCCAATTGCTGGATCAGTGCCTTATCGGCTGTACCTTCCGTACTGCCTTTGGTCACTACGATACCGGCAGCGACCGAAACCAGCAGCGCTGGAATTTGCGTGACCAGCCCATCGCCCACCGTGAGCATCGAAAATGTGGTAACGGCCTCACCAAAGGCCATGCCGTGGCGGCCAATACCTATAGCAATGCCACCCACCAGATTGATGGCGGTGATGATCAGCCCGGCGATGGCATCGCCGCGGACGAATTTCGCGGCACCATCCATCGCACCATAAAACCCTGTTTCGGCCTCAAGCTCCTTGCGCCGATGCCGGGCTTCGCCTTCCTCAATCAGCCCCGCCGAAAGATCGGCATCAATCGCCATCTGCTTGCCGGGCATCGCATCCAGGCTGAACCGGGCGGCAACTTCCGCAATACGCCCGCTGCCTTTGGTGATGACAACGAAATTCACGATCAGCAGGATGAAGAAGACGATCATCCCCACCACCACATCGCCGCCCATCAGAAAGCCGCCAAAGGCCGAAATGACATGGCCGGCAGAATCAGGGCCTTCATGGCCATGGGTCAGAATGATGCGTGTGGTCGCCACGTTCAGCGACAGGCGCAAAAGCGTGCTCAGCAGCAGCAAGGTCGGGAAGGAAGTGAAATCAAGCGGGCGCGTAAGAAACAGCGATGTCATCAGCACCAGCACGGAAAGCGTGATGGAAATTGCCAAGCCAAGGTCAAGCAGAATAACGGGTAGCGGTACGATAAGGACAACAAGCAACAACGCAACGCCAAGCGCCAGCCACACATCATTGCCGGGTTGGGCCCGTCGCAACCATGATGGAACCAGCGTTTCAGACATGCGGTTCAGTCAACCACTGCGGTGGCCGGCATCTGCCCGGGAATGGGCGGCACAGGCACGCCGGCGGCGCGGTATTCATGCAGTTTATTGCGCAAGGTGCGGATGGAAATGCCAAGCATCTCGGCCGCGCGGGTTCGATTGCCCAAGCAGTGGGACAAGGTTTCCAGGATCAATTCCCGCTCCACCTCCTCCATCCGGCGCCCCACCAGCGTAGCGGTGCCGCGCGCTGGCGCGGCGGCCGGCGCTTGCACGGGGGCCGGCCAGGCAGAAGGTATTGGCGGCGCCGGTGAAGCAGCTTGTTCCGGCATGGCAGAAGTGATGGGCGCGGCACTCGCCATGACGGTGGTGGGCGTCATCAATTCAACCGCATCCGGCCCAATGCTGCTGCCTTCGGCCAATAGCACCGCACGATGGATGGCGTTTTCCAATTCACGCACGTTGCCGGGCCAAGGATGGCGGAGCAGCATGGCCTCGGCCTCAGGCAACAGGGGCCGGAAGGGCAAGCCATTCGCATGGGCATAGCGCTCGGCGAAATAGCGCGCCAAGGGTAGGATGTCTTCGAGCCTTTCGCGCAGCGCTGGAATGCGCAGCCGGACCACAGCCAGACGGAAATAAAGGTCTTCACGGAAGCGACCCTTGGCGACTTCCGCCTGTAAATCCCGATGCGTGGCGGCCAGAATGCGGACATCCACCCGAATGGGCGCAGTGCCACCCAGGCGATCTATTTCGCGTTCCTGAAGGGCGCGCAGAATCTTGGCCTGAAGGCGGGGGTCCATTTCGCCAATTTCATCAAGCAACAATGTACCGCCATTGGCCTGTTCAAACTTGCCTTTCCGCGCCGCAACCGCGCCGGAAAAGGCGCCTTTTTCGTGGCCGAATAACTCGCTTTCCAGCAAGGCTTCAGGCAAGGCGGCGCAATTCAGCGCGACAAAGGGACCATTGGCGCGGCGCGACGCGGCATGCATGTGCCGCGCGAGCACTTCCTTGCCAGTGCCACTTTCCCCGGTGATCAGCACGGAAGCATCGGCACGTGCGATCTGCGTGGCGCGATCCAGCAGCACCACCATGGCCGGGTCTTTGACCACGGGCTTGTCAGCCTCACCTGCCACGGTCTGCAGCATGGCAGCGATGAGTTCGGCATCGGGTGGAAGGGGCAGGAATTCCTTAGCCCCGGCGCGAATGGCCCGCACCGCCGCATCGGCGTCATTGGGCCGCCCGCAGGCAATGACGGGGCAGGCGATGCGTTCTTCCGCAAGGCAGGAAATCAGCCATGCGACATCATGGGTCACGTCGCAAAGTACCAGATCAGCGCCTTCGGCACGCAGCCGCGCAAGGCCGGCGGCGGCACCTTCGGCCACGGTAAGGCGCGCACCGCGCGCCACGGCAATGCGCGCGGCCTGGCCGAGTTCGGCTTCCAGTGAACCAATGATCAGGACACGCGCCATTTCAGCCGCCGCGATCCGATTTCACAATTTCCGTCATGGTGATGCCCAGGCGGTTATCATCCACCATCACAACTTCGCCACGCGCGACCAGGCGGTTATTGACATAGATATCCACCGCTTCACCAAGCCGGCGATCTAATTCCACCACCGCACCGCGGCCAAGCTTCAGCAATTGGCTCACCTGCATGGTAGCGCGGCCCAGCACTGCGCTGATCTGGACCGGAATATCATAAACCGCATCAAGGTCACGCATGGAGCTTGCCTGCACCTGCGGGCGCTGTTCCTGCTGCGGCGGCGGTTCCATGGCTTCAAAGCTATCCGATCCACTCATTTCTTTTTTGTCCTAGGGCTTCGGGCCTTCCAAGCGAGGGCCTTCTTCAGATTAAGGGCCGCCGCCAGTTCACCCCTGTTTGAATTCTTCTGCTTCAGGATCGAGACCGGCCGCGCGCATCACATCCATAATGGCCGCACGACGCGCCGCAAGATCAAATTCGGCGCCGCCGCCCTGCCACACCGCGCGCGCATCACCCTGGGCAAGCGCGGCATCCGGCACCAGCTTGACCGGCAGATCACCTACCAGAGCACGCACTTCTTCAACCAGGGCGGGATTAAGGCGTAGCTCGGCCTCCGGCAGAAAGGCAAGCGCCGGGCGCAGCCTTTCGGCGAAATCACCAATCAATTGGGCGCCTTGGCGGGCGGCCAATCCTGGCAAAGCGGCTTCCAGCATCGCAATCACAAGGCCGGCCATGCCATGGCAGGCCTCGGCGGCAATCTCGGCGGAGGCCTGCTGGCTGACGCCCAGAATCTTCACGACTTGCGCCAAGCTCTCCGACGCGCGCTGAGCTGTTTCCTGCGCCATGGAGGCGCGGCCCGCGGCAAAGCCATCCTCTCGTGCTGCCGCGGCTACGGCGCGCAGCGTTTCCTCCATCGGGTCGACTTCAGGCTCTGGCGGTGGAGGCGGCGGGGCTCTGGCGGCCTCGGCGCGCGCCGCATCCAAGGCCGCAATCAATGATGTCGGCGCAAAGTCGCTTTCCATGAAGCGCACACCGGGGGCAAAACCGTCGGACATCAATACACCATCTCATCCTCACGCCCTTCCTGGAGCGTGATTTGGCCTTGCGCCGCAAGATCCTTTGCCATGACAACAATGGCGGCCTGCGCCTCATCCACATCGCGCAGCCTGACGGGGCCAAGATTGGCCAAATCTTCCTTGAACATCTTGCCTGCGCGTTCGCTCATGTTCTTCAGGAATAGATCGCGCAAGGATTCCGATGCACCCTTGAGTGCCAAGACCAATTGTTCCTTCGGTACACTGCGGATCAGCACCTGTACGCCCGCGGTATCCAGGCGCACCAGATCATCAAAGGTGAACATCAGGGCACGGATACGTTCCGCGGCATCGCGGTTGCGTTCTTCAAGCGCGGCCAGGATGCGGCTTTCGGATTGGCGGTCCAGGTTATTGAAGATTTCAGCCATCATTTCATGCGCATCGCGTCGTTGTGCGCGCGCAAGATTGGACATGAATTCCGCCTTCAGGGTCTTTTCAACCCCTTCCAGCGCTTCCTTCTGCACGCTTTCCATGCGCAGCATCCGCATCACGACTTCCATCGCGAAGCTTTCAGGCAGCATGGACAATACCCGCGCTGCATGTTCGGACTTAACCTTCGTCAGCACCACGGCAACGGTTTGCGGATATTCATTCTTCAGGTAGTTCGCCAGCACCGCTTCATTCACATTGCCAAGCTTGTCCCACATGGTGCGCCCGGCGGGACCACGAATTTCTTCCATGATCTGCGAGACGCGTTCACGCGGAAGCGTGCGCAGCAGCATGCGTTCCGTGGTCTCCCAGCTACCCACCAGATTGCCGGTTTGGCTGATGTTATCCGAGAATTCGCGCGCCAAATTCTCAACCGCTACGGCCGGGACGGTGCCAAGATTGGCCATGGCCTGGGAAATGTCTCGGATCTCATCTTCATGCATCATGGAGAAAAGCTTGGAAGCATGCTCCTCGCCCACCGCCAGCATAAAAGTGGCTGCCTTTTGCGGGCCGGTCATCTTATCGCTCATGCCGGTTCCTCAGGCGGCGCGATCCAGCGCCGTAAGACGTTAAGTGACTGCTCGGGGTTACTATCCACCAATTCCTGCATGCGATTAATGGATGAAGCACGCATCTGCCCTTGCACCATGGCAAGGGTGACAAGTTCGTCGTTATCTGGGCCTACGGCACCCTGCACGGCGGGCAAGCCACTGCCACCGGCAGCCAAGGCCCCCGCCCCACCAGCGCCCGCCAGCGCTGCGCCAGACTGGGATGGCTTAGCCAGGGTGACCAGGCGCCGCACAGCCGGGCGCCCCAAAAGCAGAATGGCAACCAGCGCAACCAAGGCGAAAAGGAAGCTTTCGACGATCCGCGCGATGGTGGATGAGGTGAAGAGCCCCTCAAAGAAGCCGCGTTCACCAGAATCCATCGGGATCGGAGGTTCCGCAAAGCGCATGGCCACAACTTCCACCCTGTCGCCGCGGCGTTCATCAAAGCCGACCGCACTCCGCACAAGGGTCGCGATTCGAGCCAATTCCTCAGGGGAGCGATCGCGATACTGTGGCGGGCCACTCGCCTGGGGTTCCCAAACCCCGTCCACAAGAACACCAACGCTGAGGCGCCGCACCACCGGTTGATCCCGCGTTGTGCTGCGCATGATGCGCCCGATTTCAAAATTGGTCGTTTCTTCCTGGCGACTTTCCTGCGTAGTGCCGGGCGAATTTTCACTACCGCCGGGCAAGTTGTTCTGAACGGTCGTGGGGGCGGGTTCTGTCCCGCGGGAATTTTCTTGCACACTCTGCTGGCTGCGCGCGACCTGATTATCCGGATCAAAGCGTTCTTCGGTGGTCTGAACCCGATCAAAATCCATATCCACTGAAGCTTCGGCCCGCACGCGCCCAGTACCCAGGCTGCGTTCCAACATTTCTTCAACCACACGGGCGATTCGCAGTTCCTGACCGCGCCGGACCTCATCCTGGGATGCGGCCGCTGCCGGGCCGGTTATGGGCTGACCGCCACGCGCCAATAGTGAACCACGCGAATCAACAATCGAAATATTCTGTGGGCGCAATCCAGGCACCGCGGTGGAGACAAGATGAAGCACGGATTGAATCGCTTCGCGATCGAGACGCTGCGCACCCTGCATGGTCAACATGACCGAAGCCTGCGCGTCGCCACGCTCACGGGAAAACGCCTCTCGCCGCGGAAGCACCAAGTGCACACGCGCAGAGCGAACACCCGCCAGGGACGAAATGCTGCGCGCCAATTCGCCTTCCATGGCGCGGACGCGATTCATATCCTGCTGAAACGGCGTGGTGGTCAAACTTTCGGTACGATCAAAGATTTCGTAGCCGACATTACCACCGGCTGGCAGACCTTCTCGCGCCAGCGAGAGGCGCACACGCCCAATTTGATCGGCAGGCACCATAATGCGGCTGCCATTGGCTTCAACCGTATAAGGCACTTTGGCACGATCAAGCGACGCGACCACCTGCCCGGCATCGCGTTGGTCCAGATCAGCGTAAAGCAGGCCCATAACAGGCTGATTGGCCCGCATAACGAACCAAGTTAGCAGCCCAAGCACCAAGAGCGCTGTACCCACCAAGGCACCAACGCGCCACAGCCCAAAGGCACGCAATTGAGCGACGAAGTTCGCCATCACCCCCGAACCTTCTTCCCCAGGCTCTCCAGGGTCAAAACCCTACCTGAATTATCCCACATATAACACGACCGGCAAAAATTTCCGTAAAAGATTTTAAAAATACGAAAATAGTTCATTGTCCAAATTTTTCTACAAGTCAATACTCCCCTGGGTTGCACCGATAGGGCAGGTCCGCCCCCTGCCCTACCTGCCCATAAGGAGTAGACGCCCCTCAGCTCCCCGAGCTTACGCTCCGCAACTTATCAAAGCCCGCCCGCATTTGGCCCATCATAAGCTGCAATTGACCATTGACCCGCTCGGCCCCCGTTACCGTGGCAAGGCTGGTGAAGGGCAAAGCCTCGGTCTTGCCGCCGGTGCCAATGCCGGTGACGCTGGCAGTATAGGCGCCATCCGGCATGGTCACCCCGGAGCCATTCAGCCCATTCCAGGACCAAGTGGTGGGTCCGCTGCCCAACTGCACCGTTTCCTGGCGCACAATCTGGTTGCCGCTGCCCCTAATGGTGACCTGCGCCGTCTGCGATGAGCCCGCGGCCGGCAGCTTCAAGGCCCCAGAACCGCTCTGAAGCGAAATTTGGGTCGCATCCACCTCTACCTTGCGGCCAATCAGCGGGGCGCTGGCCGTCAACTGAGAGGCCTGCTCCAGACTCACCAGGCTTTGCAGATTCTGGTTCATGGCAATTTGCTGTTCGACCGAAGCGAACTGGACCAATTGATTGGTCATTTGGTTCACGTCCAGCGGGTCGGTTGGGGTTTGGTTCTTGATCTGCGTGGTCAGCAGGGTCAGGAAGGTATTGAAGTCCCCCGCCAATTTTGGCGATTGCGCCGCGCTGGTGGCAGCATTGGCGGAGGCGGCGGCGATGGATCCGGACATGGCTTGGGTTCCGTTCAGACTGCAAGGTCAATAAGAGAGGTGGAGGCGCGCGGCGGCGCCGGCATGGGTGGAATCAGGGTGCGTTCTGCTTCCCGCCCGGAAGTGAGGGCAGCGAAGCGGTTAGCCCCATCCTGCGCAGCATGCTGGTGCTGCTGCCGGCCCTGATCCGACGCAAGAGAGAAAGATAGGGAGCGCGCCATATCGCCAAGGCCGGCCTGATTCAGGGCGCGGTCCAATTCGCGCTGGTCGCGTTGCAGCAATGCAAGGGTTTCCGGGCGTTCCGCGATGATACGGACCTGTCCGGCATCCTTGCCTTGGCCAATGCTGACTTCAACCCGGCCAAGTTCGCCGGGGTCCAGCGTGATGGTCAGTGCTTCGTTACCCCCGCCAAGGGCCAGTGAAACGAGAACTGGTGCAAGCTGCCGGACGGGCGGGGGCGGCGCCGGCAATTCGCGCGCCGCAGCGCCCTGCATCGGCGCATCGGCACGCGAGAGCGCGCCATCCGAGACGGCGAAGCCAAGGCCCTGCCCTGGTATAACATGGCTCTCATTTTCCACCATATGTTTGGCGATGACGGTCTTGGGCGCCGCAGCGTCCGCTGAATGCAGGCTGGCTTCTGCCAGTTCGTCGGGCAGAATGCCCGCCCCTTCCTGCAGCACTTCCCCGGCGCCCAGGCTCTGCGCCAATAGCGCGCTTGGCATAGCGGATCTGGCTGCTCCGGCCGCCTCAACAGGCGTTGGAATACCAACCTTCGGCGCCGTTTGGATGGGCTGGAGCGGCTTGCCAGACTGCGGCGCTGCCGCCTGGCTGGCGCCGGCCGCCAGGGTGGCGATGATTGCCTGCTGCTCCGGCGCGGCGAAGTTTTGGTCGCCTTGCTGGACCATCGCAGCCTGCACGGGGGTGGCCTGACCAGCGGGCTGCCCCATAGCGCCCGGGCCGCGCTGCTGATTGGCTGCGGCCAACACCTGGTCGTTGGGAATCATCAAATCAGGTTGGCTTGGGAGAACTTGCCCCATAATCTGGGTGGGCGCTGCATCGAGTGTTTGGCCCGCGACCTGAGATGGCGGGGCCTCGGCATCCTTAAGGGCCGCTGCAGATGGCATCTGCGCTGATGCCGGCATCGCGCCGGCCGTCATGGATGCCAAGCCGGCAGGGGCCGGTTGGGCCTGAGCATCACCCATCAAACCAGCTTCGACAGATAGGGTCTGTGGGGGCACGGCATCAGGCGCTGGGGCAGAGCCCCCAAAATAGGTACCAATGGTAGCCGCCGCCAGAAAGGGTTGATTGCCGCTCATTGCAGCATTCACCAAGGCTTCCGACTGGGCGGTCACGGAATCCTGCGGCACCACCAATGGGGTGATCGGCCCAAGCACCGCATCCTGCGCCAAGGCCGCGGGCAGGGCATCAGCCAAGGTGAGTTCCGAAAACTGCCCCTCGGCCGCGACAGCCCCTTCCACGGCAGGCAATTCGGGCGCGGGACGACCTTCTTCTACACCCTTCGACGTTTGGGGAAGCTGCGCGCGCTTGGCCTCAACCTGATTCATGCCGGCCTGCTGCTGGGCATCTTGACTGCCAAGCGCTTCGCGCAGGCGGCCCTGAAAGCCGGCACCTTCCTTATCGGAGGCCCGCGCAGCCGCCACAGCCGCAGGGCTGGGTGCAGAAGGTGACGCCGAGGCTGAAGGCAGTTCCAACATTCAGTGATCCCAACAATCCATAAGACAAAACGCCACAAACCCTACCTACACAGGATCGCAGTGGGCGAAACTCACGCGATCCGCACGGCAAAAGCCCTGAAGCGAAGGTCAAGCAGCAAGCGGCGGGCCAGGGCATCTTCCATATCGTCCGGCAGAAATTGCCGCAGAGGACGCAATACTTGCCCCGTGAGGGCAGGATTAACCCATTCCTTGGTCCAGGCTCGGCAATTCTCGCTGGCATGGCGCTTGCCTAGATACCAACCGGACAAAGATTTTAAACCTTTCGACGGGAGATTGAGCCATGTCGCTCTTCAGTTCGATGAATACCGCCATTAGCGGCTTGACCGCGCAATCCCGCGCATTGGGACATATTTCCGATAACGTCGCCAACTCCCAAACGGTTGGGTTCAAGCGTACGGACACGAATTTCGTTTCCTATATTACGGAGAGCAACAACGACATTCACCGGCCTGGCACTGTTCTGGCGCGGCCTGATTTTACCAACCAGCTTCAGGGCAATATTGAGCAGGTTGAAAATCCGCTCTCCCTCGCGATTTCGGGGGATGGCTTTTTCACAACGGCCCTGCCGGTTGGTTCAGGTACTGATGATGCGCTGAACTTCGACACGCGCAGTTTCTACACACGCGCCGGCGACTTCAACCGGAACGATAAGGGCTATATGGTAAATGGCGCGGGGTATGTGCTGAAGGGCTGGCCCGTCACCGATGGGGTGGTAGACAAGACAAGGCTTGTTCCCATCCAGATCAAGGAAGATGTTTTTACCCCAACGAAGACTGAAGAACTTCAGCTCGTGGGAAATCTTAACGCCAAAGTTACAACGGCGCAGACTTCCTCGATCCAGGTGATCGACTCGCTCGGTAATGCCCGCACAGTGTCGCTGACCTTCACGCCGACGACACTGGCCACCGACAATACCTGGACCCTTTCGATCGCGGCGGCGGGTGCTGAAACCGTCACCAACGCACCAGCGAATACGCTCGGGAGCATCGGCATCTCCTTTGGCAAGGATCCTGCTGCTATTCCCGCATGGGCCGGCGGGACCGCCTATGCGGTTGGAGATCTGATACGAAACGGAACAGCTCCGTCAAATCTGTATCGAGTCACTACCGCAGGAACATCCGCGACCACTGGGGGGCCGACCGGCACCGGGACGTCAATCACTGATAATTCGGTGACATGGGCCTATGTGGATCAAGCCGCTAGCGCGCAACCTGATGGAACCTTGGCCGACTTCATTCCATCTGCGACGCCCGGCACGTTAACCAGCAGCGCTTCTGTAACCGGTTCTCCCGCCAATGTTACCTTCACAGCTGATTTTGGCACCGGCCCGCAGACCTTCAAGCTGAATCTTGGAAACTTCGGCAGCCCGGGCGGGCTGACGCAGTTTGCCAAGGGCAGTACCAGTGGCCTGAGCGTGAGCAGCTTCACCCAGGATGGCATTCCGCTTGGTGCTTTCTCCTCAGTCAGCACCACAAAGAATGGTGATATTCAGATCAATTATGACAATGGGCAGAATCGGGTAATTGCCCGCGCGCCACTGACGCTATTCGCGGATCCGGACAAGCTGGAACACCTGGATGGCCAGGCCTTCCTGCGTACCAATGAAAGCGGAGAGGCCCGCGATGTGGAACCCGGTGAAGATGGTGCCGGGAATCTGACCACGCGCGCCGTTGAGCGTTCCAACGTGGATATTGCCTCGGAGTTCACCAAGCTGATCCTCGCGCAGCGCGCTTATTCGGCAAACACGAAAATCGTGACCACGGCGGATGAGCTGTTGCAGGAAACGCTGAACATGAAGCGCTAAGGCAGCGTAAACACAGGCCCTTGGTGACAATCCATGAGCATTGATGCCGCCCTTCTGATTGCACGATCGGGACTGTTGCATACGCAACGCGCCCTTTCAAATGCAGCGGAGAATGTGGCGAATGCCAATACCGAAGGCTATACGCGCAAGCGCATTGTCGGGGAAGCGATTTCCGCCAATGGCCAGGGTTCCGGCGTACGCACGCTTGGCCCAATGCGTGAGGTTGATACGGCGCTTGTGAATGAAATGAACAAGCGGCGTTCCGCCAAATCCGCAGCCGAGGTTCGTGAGGCGGTGCTGGAGCGCATCAGCCAAGCCCATGGCAATCCAGTAAATGCGGACGGGCTTGGCGATCTGGTTGCCAAGCTGCGTACCAGTTTTGTCGAATTACGCGCTGATCCGTCACAAGTGGCCAAGCAGCAGACGATAGCCCTGGGCGCCGCAACAAACCTGACCGATCGTTTCAACGAACTGGCGAATGTGATTGGCGAGGCCCGGCAAGGCGCGCATGATGGCATTGTGCGTGAGATTACCCAGGTAAACACGGCTGTTCGTGAAATCACCACACTCACGCGCAGCATCATGGAACGCAAAGGCGCAGGGGTTCCAACGGCCGATATTGAAGATCAGCGGGACTTGGCCTTGGCGCGATTGAGTGAATCCGTCGCGATCACACCCATCCATCAGAAGAATGGTGGGCTGATACTGCTTGGTGCCGGCGGGTTTACCATACCGATGCAAGAATCTGGTGATGCTTTTACGCTGGATAGCGCGACAATCACCTATGACAACTTCTACGGCACGGGCGGTACGATCCCGCCGATCCGCCTTAATGGAGTGGATGTCACAAAACAGATGGTGGGTGGACGCATTGGTGAGCAGTTGACGCTGCGCGACCAGACCCTGCCCCGCTACCAGGCGGAGGTTGACATCGCCGCGGCTGAGATTGCTGACCGTTTCCGGGCAGAGGGTTTGCGCCTGTTCACTGATAGCGACGGGAGCGTACCAAATCCTGATCTGGCCTATGCCGGCAGTGCGCAGATTGGCTTTGCTGCACGCATGCAGGTGAATTCTGCTGTCCAGAACGATGTCAGGCTCGTGCGTGATGGCACCGAAACACTTGTCGGTCCACCTGCGTTCACGCCAAACCCCATTGGCGGACCCGCGGCCTTTACGGGGCTGATTGACCGGGTATTGAACCAAAGTTTTGGGGCATCAAGTTCGGGCGGGACAAGCTGGGGCGGCTTTAAGACCATTGGGCTTGGTCCGGATGGTTCGCTTTCCAGCCCATTTGGATCGCCTAGCACGATTCAAGATTACAGCAGCCTGATCACCGCCACGCAGACCGCTGATAGCGCTGAGGCAATCAAGACGCTCGAGGGCGCAAAGCAGTTCAGTGACGGGCTTGAGGCACGCTTCACCCGCCAATCACGCGTAGATGTGGATAGCGAAATGGCTTCGCTTATCCAGCTTCAAACGGCCTATTCCGCAAATGCGCGCGTGCTATCCACGGCGCAGAGCATGTGGGAAACATTGATCGGAGCGGTACGGTAAGCCATGACAGGCATCAGTCTGATAGGCCGCATTGATGTAAATGCCAGCCTGCTACGTGAACGCATTACCCTTCTGGGTGACCAAATCTCCACCGGGCGCAAGGGTAACTCCTATGCGACGATCGGTCCTGACGGATCCTTTGGCAAGGATACACCCAAGGCGATTGATCTGCGTGCGGAGATTGGTCGGCGCGAAGCCTACCAGACCACCATCGGCCAGACGCTTTCCAAAGTAAGCGTCACACAGGACGTACTGACCAGAATCGGTGCGATCGCAGAAAGCTTCAACGCAAATTCTGCCAAGCTGATGGGCACCAGTAAGCCCGAGGAGATTCAGATTCAGGCAGCGACGGCAAAATCCGCCATGGCTGAAGTCGCTGCCCTACTGAATGAAACATTCAACGGTGAGTATCTTTTTGGTGGGTCTGATACAAGCAACCCGCCCATCCCAAATCCAGGTGCTATCGCCACCAGCGGCATGGGGCTTGGGATCATCAATCAGGTGGCGTCGCTTAATGGCGCCAACGTAGCCACCGTGCTGGCAAATACGAAATCCCTTGCGGAATCCAATGCCACGGGCACAACACCCTTTTCAGGTTTCCTTTCCGATCCGGCACAAGGCTTGACGGAGACGCGACGGAACGTCATCGGCAGTGACAGCGAACGCGTGGAATATGGTATCCACGCCAATCGGAATGCTGCTGCTTCCAGCCTGGGTGAAACTACCGGCTCCTGGGCAAGGGATTTGCTGCGTGGGCTGGCGAGCATTGCTGGCCTCACCCCGGAAAAAGCCCTGCTTGGCGGGGATTACACGACTTTTATCACAACGGTGCGCCAGGGCCTTGATACCGCTGTGAAGACCTTGGCGCTGGAACGCGGTGCCCTTGGTACAACAGAAAAGCGCCTGCAGGAAATCTCAAACCGCCAGGAAAGCATCACTACCACCTTGACCTTGCAGTTAAGCAATCTTGAGGAGGTGGACATGGCAAAAACGATAAGCTCTTTCCAGGCAACGCAAACTCAACTGGAAGCCTCTTATCGCGCCATGTCTCTCGCGCAGCAGTTGAGCCTGACGCGCTTCCTGTAATTCCCTACGCCTCAGGTGCCGCGGTAACGGCCGGGGCGTTCAATCAGCGACAAAGATGGGGCCTTGGCGTGCTTCACGCCCCAGGACGACGCCGCGTGCAGTTTTGTGGGGACTGCACCATGGTGTCCCGCTCCACTAGCCCAGAACAAGCTGTAGCTGAGCCACAACGCCGCATGCGTTGTCGGCCGTGCATAAGCGGCCTTGGAAACATCTTCCCCATCCTTCGGCGAAAACGACCACGCGCCATAAACCAAAAAAGTGATAGAGAATGAATGCTTTGGTAATTTCTAATTAGCTGCCAGCTTGTTCGAAGGATAGAATTGCAGAAGAATCGTAGAAACTTCGTATTCACATCAAAGTTAAATCATGAATGCATAAAAATATTCGATGTTTACTGATTTTTTCAGCAGCGATTTAGTCTTTCCCGTCATGATCCCCTTATTCGCAAGAAGCGGATGCAACCTGATCTGGCGTCACTTTCAACGGGGCGCGGATCGCGATTTGGAAGGGGAATACCCCAATGGCTATGAACTCAGTCAACACCAACACGAATGCCCTCGTGGCGCTCCGGTCCCTCAATACCACCTCTGACCAATTGTCAGTCGTCCAGAAGCGCGTCTCCACTGGTTATCGCGTGGCCGATTCCAAGGATGATGGCGGCGCCTTTGCCGTTGCGCAGGCGGTGCGTGCCGATGTGGCGGGCCTGACTGCCGCGAATGAACAATTGGGCGGCACCAAGGGCGTTCTGGAAACGACTTTCGCCGCTTTGGGCAAGGTTTCCGAATCCATGGTGAAGGTCCGCGAAACGCTGACCCGCATGGCGGACGGCACCCTGAACGATGAGCAGTTTGACCAGTACTCTGCCCAGTACACGGCGTTGCGCACGCAGATCCAGAACTTCATTTCTGACGCGACCTATAATGGCCGCACCTTGCTCGATACGGCGGATGGGGACATCGTCACGACCCGCAATGAGTCTGGTGACACCTTTACGGTGACCGCCATTGATGGCGCAACCGACCTTGTTGTGGCGGCCGCACCTGCGGATGTGGCGGCCGCGCAAACAGCCTTGCAGTCTGCCGGTGACTTCGAAACGGTTGAATCTGCGATCGCCGATGCGCTCAATCAGTTTGGCTCCGACAGCAACTACATTGACGCTCAGATTAACTACAACAAGGACAAGTCTGACGCTCTTGAAGGTGGCCTCGGGTCCTTGATTGATGCGGATCTTGCCAAGGAAAGTGCGAAGCTCCAGGCGCTGCAAATCCGGCAGCAGCTTGGTACACAGGCACTTTCCATCTCCAACCAGTCTCCGCAGATGCTGTTGAGCCTGTTCCGTTAATTAGGACGGTGGTCCCGCCTTAAGCGGGACCACCTTCTTTGGCGGGAGACAAAAATGTCAACGCTCGTACTTGAACTTCGCCAGGGCGACATGATGATCGTCAATGGCGCCCCGATACGCTTCCGTAATCGCGCCCGAATTGAATTGACCGCACGGGCCCGCTTTCTGTTCGGCAAGCAGCTGATGACGCCGGATATGGCCAATACACCGGCCAGGCGCATCTACTTCGCCCTCCAGACTGCTTATATTGGCGATCATGAGGAACGTAAGATTGGGTTGCAGCTTGCCCGCGACCTGATCGGAGAATTCCGCGAAGCCACCACTTCGAACATGGTTCGTGACTTGCTCGACCGTGCATTGCACGCGGCAGAGGCGGACCAATGCTACCAGGCCCTGAAGCTTGCCCGGCGCGTTATGCGGCATGAAGAAGTGGTGCTGGGCCTTCCCCCTGTCGCCTCCGTCTCGGTGACGGAGGATGTGGCATGAATATGATGCATGCCCGCCGGGCTTACCAGCAGACCAGGCAAGCGATGGCCCCTCGCGAGCAGGAGGCTGATGTCTTCCGCCGCGTCACTGGTGCTTTGAAGGTGGCACTGGCGCAGGAGGGGATCCCTCGTGCACGTGCGATTGCCGATAATCGCCGGCTTTGGATCGCGCTTGAATCTTCCGTCCGACACCCAGCAAATCAGCTCCCGCAGAAGACAAAAATTGCCATGCTGAATGTCGGGCGCGCAGTGCTGCGTGAGATGGAGGGCACTGAACCCGATATTGGCTTCCTCATTGAAGTGAATGAGCAGTTCACAGAGGGCTTGCGCTAGCACCGCCTCGTTGCGTCACCATCCCACAGCTCGGTTCTAAAGCATTCCCTCGTCAAGTAGACTTTTTTGGTAACTTTGGCGATGACGCTTTGTAGAAGCGTCATCCATGCCCGCGCCACCAGACAGAACGCTTGTGGCGCGGGCACAACGTATCACTTCCCTGAGAGTTGCCTATTGCTTCGATAAGCGCTTTGAATTGCAATGGGCATCCTCTCATCTGCGTTCCCTGGGGTACGTCAGAACGAGGCAGAGCAATGCTTGCCCGATGTTCCAATCACCGCATCATCTGTCAATGAAAACAGCATGTGAAGGCCGACCCCTTCGATTATGACGGGTTGCGTGATATCAGGCTTCTCATGAAGCCCGACACTGTCTTACTCGGAATTGAAAGCAGCTGTGATGAAACCGCCGCGGCACTGGTGCGCGCGGATGGCGCCATATTGTCGGAAACGGTGTTCAGCCAGCAGGTCGAACACGCGGCCTTCGGTGGCGTTGTGCCCGAAATCGCGGCACGCGCGCATCTGCAACATTTGCCAAAGCTGGTAGCAGATGTTTTTGCAAAGGCAGGCATCAGCCACCGTGAGATAGGCGGCGTGGCCGTCACGACCGGCCCTGGCCTTATTGGCGGCCTCATCGTAGGTGCTTCATTTGCGAAAGGGGTAGCACTTGCGCATGACTTGCCCTTCATCGCAGTCAACCATCTTGAAGCCCATGCCCTGACGGTGCGCTTGCCGGGGCTGATGCCTGGCACAGCGCCTGAATTTCCTTATCTGCTGCTGCTGCTTTCCGGCGGCCATTGCCAATGCGTGCTGGTTGAGGCGCTGGGTTGCCATCGGCGTCTTGGCAGCACCTTGGATGACGCGGTGGGGGAGGCGTTTGACAAATCTGCCAAGCTTCTGGGCCTGCCATGGCCGGGGGGACCGCATCTGGAACGCCTGGCAGCAGACGGCAATGCAACCTCGGTGCCGTTGCCTCGTCCACTATTGGGCCGACCCGGTTGTGATTTTTCCTTCTCGGGACTGAAGACTGCAGTGGCGCGGGCGATTGCTGGCGGGCAATTCGGATCTGCTGATATTGCCGCGTCCTTCCAGGCGGCCGTTGCCGCGGTCTTGGCCGATCGCGCGGCCCATGCGCTCGATCTGGCGCCGGGTGTCACGGCGATGGTAGTGGCAGGCGGTGTCGCCGCTAACGGTGCAGTGCGCGCTTCACTCTCAGCGCTCGCTGCGCTCAAGGGCCTGCCGCTCTTGGCGCCACCTTTGCGCTATTGTACCGATAATGCGGTGATGGTTGCCTGGGCAGGCATCGAAAGGCTGCGCTGCGGCTGCACAGACTCACTATCCTCTAACCCGCGCCCGCGCTGGCCACTTGCGGAACTTATCCCGCCTGAAGCTGTGTAGATATTTGATTTGGCAGCAATGGAATTCTCATAGAAAAGCTCGAGAGGATTTGCGGTGGTATGGGCTAGTGCAGGGATGCTGAACCCGGCTTCTGCAGGCCACCGGCACCTATTCGAACGAGGTGATACGGAAGAAGATCAGCCATTGAACCTTTGATTTGCCTTTGGAAAAATTCATCGCACTCAAACGCTATCTTGACGTGTGTTCTTTGCTGGTGGGGACCGCAGGGCAGCCTGGACCAAGGTATCCAGCGCGGACAAGAAGGCCGAGCGGGCCGCTTTACTGAGCGGCGCAGGGCCTTTCGTAGCGATACCGCTTTCGCGCATGTGGCGCGCGATCTCTCGCCCAGCAAGCGCGGAACCAATATTATCGGGTGTCCAGACATGACCCGTGTGGGATAGCGCCCGGGCATCCCTGGCAAGGCAGCGTGATGCCAACGGGATATCGGCCGTGACGCAGATATCAGCCGGGGAGATACGATCTGCGATCCAGTCATCAGCAACATCGGCCCCTTCGGCGACAACCACCATGCGGATATTGGGCAGGCCTGGCGGACGAATTGGCCTGGAGCCGTTTGACACGACGTGAACAACCAAGCCAAGCCGGTTTGCAACCCGGAAAATTTCGTCGCGCACTGGGCAGGCGTCGGCGTCAATGAAGATTTCTGTCATGCACTGGTCATTCCTGCAGCTATCTGATCAGCGCTTGCGCAGCATTCCACCTGCGGGATAAGGCGCCTGACCAAACCGAATAAATTGCGGCTTCCAGGCTGCGCAGCAACGCGGTGCCAATCTGCGCAGCAGAAGCGCCAAGCCCGCCCGTGTTGGCCACCGCAGCGGCCAGGGCCGGCGGTGAAGCGGTCGCCAAAGGTCCCATGATGATGGGCAGGTTCAGGCTAATTCTACCGCAAAAGCTATGTGGTCTTTCGATCAGGGTCATGTCGAAATCCTAACCCTGATCGCTTTCCACTACCAGCGCATATGGGATCAAACCCGCTATTCAGGGAATGGGGAAAAGCCTTGGCATCAGGGGCGCCGGGATTGACCGACTCTGCCCAATGGCTCTGTTCCTCATCACATGGTCTGATACCATTTTCAGATCCGAACCGGATTGTATCTGGTCCATCGGCCAGTGGGCTGAGTATGCTTGGTGGTCGCCAGCATGGCCGCCCCCACCGCCGTTCACCGCATCACCGGCTATGCAGCGCGCTGCGCCATCGCATCAGCGGCCCGCAGCACCAACTTCGCGCATTTTTCGCCAATCATGATACAGGGCGCATTGGTGTTGCCGCTGGTCAGCGTTGGCATGATCGAAGCGTCTGCCACACGTAACCGCTCAATACCGTGCACGCGTAGTTCAGGGTCAACTACGGCCATCGGGTCCTGCCCCATCTTGCATGTGCCTACAGGGTGATAGGTAGTTTCGGCAGTATTGCGGACCCATTCCAGCAGCCCGGCATCCGATTGGATATGAACGCCCGGGGCAATCTCCTCTCCAGTCATTTCCTTCAAGGGGGAGGTTGCCATGAGCTCCCGACCCTTACGGATGGCGGCCAATAGGCCATCACGATCATGCTGTGTGGAGAGAAAGTTGAAACGAATGGCCGGCGCAACAGCAGGATCCGCTGATTTTACATGGATGGACCCGGTGCTTTCTGATCGAAGCACATTAACGTTCATGGTGATACCACGGCGCTTGGCGATGCGCCGTTCCCCATTCACCATTTCATAAAGGAAGGGCAGGACAGAGATGGTCGCGTCCGGTGAATCGAGCCCCTCTCGTGTACGGAAATACATGCGTATCGGTACGGCCGTGCGGGCAAGGAAGCCTTCACCAAACAACGCGTATTTTGCGGCCTCCCGCATCAGGCGCCAGCCGCGTGCATTGTCGTTATAGGTTGCGTTGCGGGCAATGATCTCGAACTTCACCCGTGGCGAGTAGTGATCCCGTAGATTTTCACCGACGCCGTTCAAAGCATGGATCGGGGTTATACCATGGGCGCGCAATAGTTCTGGTTGGCCAATGCCTGATAATTCCAGAAGCTTGGGCGAATTGATCGCGCCAGAGCAGATAATGACCTCACGGATTGCTCGCGCTTCACGTGGCTGGCCGTGGGTGGTGTAGCGCACGCCCAGGCAGCGCCTGCCTTCGAGGATAAGAGTCTGCGCGAGGGCACCCTTTTCGATGGTCAGGTTGGGTCGTCCCATCGCCGGATCCAGATAAGCAAAGGCAGTGCTTTGGCGGCGCCCTTTCGCGATGGTCACCTGGGACATACCGATGCCTTCCTGCCGAACCCCATTCAGATCTGGGTTATAAGGAAGGCCAATCTTGCCTGCCGCTTCGATCATTTTTTCCAGCAGCGGTACCTGGTGGCGCGGCGTGTCTGTCACATGCAGCGGGCCACTTCGTCCGCGCAACGCATCATCGCCGGCATCATAGCGTTCCATACGCTTGAATACAGGCAATACATCGTCCCAACTCCAACCACGATTGCCGAGCTGCGCCCAGTGGTCGAAGTCTTGCGGCTGGCCACGCATGAACACCATGCCATTGATGGATGATGTACCGCCCAGCATCTTGCCGCGCGGCACTTCAATGCGCCGCCCGCCCGAACCCTCATCAGGTTCCGATGTGAAGCACCAGTTCACCGCGGGGTTGCCGATCAATTTGGAAACACCGGCGGGCACGCGGGACCAGAAGAAACCGGCATCTTCAGTGCCTGCTTCCAGAAGGAGTACGCTGTATTGGCCATTTTCAGTCAATCGCGCAGCAAGCGCTGCACCAGACGAACCGGCCCCTATGACAATAAAATCATGCATTGCGGTTGGCATACGCCCTCACTCCCTTGGACCTGCCCCCTCCTTGGATGCGGCGGCATTCGGGGACCGACAAAAGCCTAGGGTAGCCGCGCGGCAGGTCAAAGCAATCACGCCAGCCAGAACGCCGCCGCCTTGCTAGCCTCGGCGTGCCGCTGGGGGGATACAACCATCATGCCTGAGGAGTAATCAGGGTCGGGGGTCGGCAAAATACGGCTTAACCCATTGAAAAGACTGGTGCCGACTCGGGGAATTGAACCCCGGACCTACTGATTACGAATCAGTTGCTCTACCCCTGAGCTAAGTCGGCTAAGCGAAGTCTTCAGGCTTTTCGCTGGGCTCTTTTAGCCTCAGCAAAAGCTTCGCACAACTATCGGGGGCTAGCCGCCTTTCATTTGCCCAGGCTCACATTGTCTCTGGCAGGGGAGCCAAGCGCTATCTGTCATGCTAAGCTGACACAATGCGTGCCCGGATCATCATCTCGTTCCTGCTCATCATCCTTGCCCTTGCAGGTGCCTGGGTCTGGCGTGGGTTGCCGCCGGCGGTCGCGGTTGCCGCCGCTACCACAGGCCCCGCAGTGCACGCGGTTTACGCGACAGGCAATGTGGAACCGGTCCATTGGGCCAAGGTCGGCCCAGCGCTGCGCGCCCGCATCACAGCCGTGCTGGTGGAAGAAGGTGCCCGGGTTGAAGCGGGCCAACCCATGGCACAGCTGGATGACCGCGAAGCCCGGCACCGCGCCGAGGAAGCAGAAGCCCGCGCCGTTTTCGCCCAGGAAGAACTGGCCCGCGTCCGCACCCTGGTCGCGCGGGATGTTGCCTCTCGCGCCACGCTGGACCGTGCTGAGGCCGAAGCCCGTGCCGTACGCGCCGTGGGCGAAGCCGCGCAGCGCCGCATGGATGATTATGTCGTGCGTGCGCCTTCCGCCGGCGTTGTGCTGCGCCGCGATGCCGAGGTGGGAGAGGTCGTGGATACCCCCGCCGCCCTTTTCTGGATTGGCGAACCGAAGCCGCTTCGCATCACCGCTGAGGTGGATGAGGAAGACATCGCCCAAATTCGCGAAGGCCAGCGCGCCCTGCTGCGGGCAGATGCCTTTGCCGGGCAAGTCCTGAATGCGACTGTCGCGCAAATCACGCCCAAGGGTGATGCAACGCGCAAGGCCTATCGTGTCCGGCTGGCCTTGCCGGAAGACACGCCGCTGATGATCGGCATGACGGTGGAAGCGAATATTGTGTTGCGTGAAGCCAAAAATGCGGTGCTGATTCCGCCTGCGGCCTTGCGCAGCGATCACGTCTTCATCGTACAGGGGGAAGTGGCGCGGCGGCGCCAGGTGACCGTTGGTGTCCAAGGTCCACGCGCCGTTGAAATCCGCCAGGGTATCGCCGCTGGAGATGTCGTGGTGCTGGATCCACCGCAAAGCCTGAAGGATGGGCAGGCGCTACGGCTTAAGCCATGAGCCTGATTTTTGATCTGGCGCGCGGCATGCTTTCCCGCCGGCGCCGTCAGACCCTGGTTTCGGTGATGGGTGTTGCCTTGGGGGTGGCCTTCTTCATTGCCATCGCTTCCCTCATGCGCGGGTTTCAGACCTATTTCATCGAACAGGTCATTGATGTGCAGCCGCATATCATCGTGAAGGATGAAACGCGCCGCCCATTGCCGCAGGCGGTGGAAATCGCCTACCCCAATGGTGCGGTGGCGCTTTCTGGCGTGAAGCCGACTGAACGCGTGCGCGGCATTCGCGCAAGCGCTGAGAAAATAGCGATACTGGAAGCGATACCGGGCGTTTTCTCCTCACCCATTCTTACGGGCCAGGCATTGCTGCGTTACGGATCACGCGATGTTTCGGTTTCCATCACCGGGATCGAGCCAGCGCGCTATCGCCGCGTTTCAAATCTAGAGAAGGATTTGATCCAAGGCAGGATGGAAGATCTGCGCAGTACCGCGAATGGCCTGATCATCGGCATCGGGCTTGCGCAAAAGCTTGGTGTGGCATTGGGCGATACCATCATCGCTGTCTCGCCCAAGGGCGTCAGCCTGCAGATGAAGATCGTGGGCATCTTCCGAACAGGTCTCACGGCACTGGATAATCAGGCGGGCTATACGCTGCTCAAGGTCAATCAAATCCTGCAGGACCGGCCCAATGTGGTCAATCAAATCCTGCTGCGCTTGGATGATGTGACCGGGGCGGAACCGCTCGCCCGACAGATTGAGGCTCGATTTGGCGATAGGTCTGAAAGCTGGGAAGAACAGAACCGCAATGTGCTGACGGTTTTCGTGATCCAGAACGCCATCATGTATAGCGTCACCGGCGCCATTCTGCTGGTTGCTGCCTTTGGCATCTACAATATCATCTCAACAGTCGTGTTCGAAAAAACCCGCGATATCGCGATACTGAAGTCGCTTGGCTTTACCGAAGCCGATATCCAATGGCTGTTTCTGTTGCAGGGCATGATTGCCGGCCTGCTTGGTGCCGTGCTTGGTTGCGTGTTGGGCCAGATCATGATCGAAGGCCTGGCACAGATACGCTTTCAGAATGAAACCCCCGCGGGTAATGACCGCTTCCTGCTTGCCCATGATTGGCGGATTTTTGCCATCGCGTCCTTCTTTGCCATACTTGCGGCCAGCATTGCGGCGGTGGTGCCCGCGCGCCGCGCCGCGCGGCTTGACCCCGTGCAGACCATCCGTGGCGCAGCATGATGAAGCAGCCGGCCTTGCTGGAAGCGCAGCACATCACGCGCCGCCTGCCGGAAGGGGTGACGCTGGTGCAGGATGCCTCCTTGAAGGTGGAGCGCGGCGAATTCATCGCCATCACTGGGCCTTCCGGTTCCGGCAAATCCTCCCTGCTTTATCTGCTGGGCTTGCTTGATCGGCCAACGGAAGGCCGCGTGCTGCTGGAAGGGCGCGACACCGCAAGCCTGAATGCCTCAGAACTCGCCAATCTTCGCTTGGCGCGGCTTGGCTTTGTCTTCCAATTCCATTTCCTGCTGCCGGAATTCTCCACGCTGGACAATGTGCTTATCCCGATCCGGCGGCTTGGGCGCCTTAAGGATGCAGCGGCACGCGCCCAGGCGATGAAGCTTTTGGAAGCGCTCGGCATGGCGGAAGCGGCAGGCAAATTGCCGGAACAGCTTTCGGGTGGCATGCGCCAGCGCGCCGCCATTGCCCGCGCGCTGGCCAATGACCCTGCCATTATTCTGGCCGATGAACCCACCGGCAATCTGGATACGCGCAACGCCGCCGCTGTCTTTGACATTTTCGCGCGCCTGGCGGCGGAAGAAGGCCGCGCCATTCTGGTGGTGACGCATGATGCGGAACTCGCCAAACGGGCAAGCCGCCGCGTGCATTTGGTGGATGGCCGGATCGTCAGCGATAGCGCTTGATGCGTCTTGCCCGATTAGGCTCGAAGCCCGTCAGTTCACGTTGAAGCCTTGCACCAGGCTGCCGGAAACCAAACGCCAGCCATCCACCAGCACAAAAAAGATCAGCTTGAAGGGCAGCGCCACCACGGATGGCGGCAACATCATCATGCCAAGCGACATCAAAATGCTTGCGATCACCATATCAATGACCAGAAAGGGCAGGAAAAGCAGGAAGCCGATTTCAAAGGCGCGCTTCAATTCGCCTATGATGAAGGCAGGAATCAGGGCGCGCCACGGCGTCTGCGCCGGATCGACCACTGCTTGAATCCCGCCAAGATCAAGAAACAACAAAAGATCTTCTTCGCGGATATTCGCCACCATGAACGTGTGGAAAGGTTGTGCCGCCGCTTGCAGCCCAGCCAATTCCGAAAGCCGCCCTTCCGTCATGGGCACAATGCCCTGAGTCCAGGAAGCTTCAAAAACCGGCTGCATGACAAAGAAAGTGAGGAACAGCGCCAAGCCAACCAGCACCGTATTGGGCGGAATACTGGGCGCACCAAGGGCTGTGCGCAGAAGGGAAAGCACAATGACAATCCGCGCGAAAGCCGTTGCCATGACCAGCAGAGATGGCGCGAGGGAAAGCAAGCCGATAAGCGCGGTAAGCTGCACCAGGCGCGCAGTGGCGCCGGGTTGGCTGGTCTGGCCCAAGTCAATGGAGACACTTTGCGCCAGCGCCGCACCGGCAGGCAGCGCCGTCATGGCCAGAATGGCAAGGATGCGGATAGTCATTCTGCACGTCATGGACGCTTTGGTTCCTCATCCTTGCTGGGCAACCAGCCCAGGCACAGATCCTGTGGGCCACCTGTCAGCAGTAGCACATCCCGCCCATCGCAGCGCAGGATCAGTAATCGGCGGCGCGCATCCAGCGCCAAGGCTTCCTGCAGCTTCAGGCGCTGGCCGCTGGTTTGCGGCGCAAGCCCGGTGACGCGCAGCAGTCGCGCCAGCAAAAAAATCAGCCCCAGCACCAGCAGCAGGGCGGCGCCAGCCGTCAGCCAATCCATCAGGGTCAGGGTCATGGGCGCGATTCCTGGGCTTGGGGGGGCGGCAGGGCCTTACTCAACCGATCAACCTGGGCGAGCAATGCCTCAAGCCCGCGCCGGACGGATGGGGCCATTTCGGGCGTTACCTTTTGCGCAGCAGCACAAAGCCTCACGATTTCACCCTCCAACCCGGCAAGATCGAGCCTGTAGCCCTCGGCAAGACTTGCCTCCGCCTGGGTCAGGCTTTCCCCCATAGCCGAGATGGCGGCAAGGACCGCCATGCCCTGGCGCCGCGCTTCTGCCGCCGCAATGTCGTCAAACTGATTGCTCACAGGGGTATCCAACAGGTTCGGCACAAAAAAACCATTAGAAAATGTTGTAACGCGACAACTTTTAACGCATTTTGGCCCGTAACGTGCAAGGATGGGATTATGGACCCGACCAGAACTGGCCCGATTGCCCTCTCCGAACAGCGGATCCGCTGGCTGGAAGCGCGTCAGCGCGTCTTGGCGCAGAATATCGCGAATGCGGATACGCCAAACTACCGCCCTTCAGACCTTCAGCCCTTCACCAAGGTGCTGGCAGGTAAGGTGAGCGAAAGACCGATGCTCACCACCAACGCCAATCACCTTCAGGGGTCAAAGCAGAATGATGGCCGGGCGGCCAAGGAACGCGTTGCGGCGAACCGGGAACCAGGTGGCAACGCCGTTTCGCTGGACCAAGAAGCGGTCCGTGTGGCTGAAACCGATACCGCCCATCAAATGGCCCTTACGGTACGCCGCCGCTACATGAGCATGTTCATGACCGCCCTCGGGCGGCCCCAACAGTAGAAAGAGCGTTAAGCCATGGATCTTGATCGCGCATTGCGGATTGCAGCCTCGGGGATGGATATGCAGACCCGCCGGCTTCGCGTGGTGGCGGAAAATATGGCCAACCGGGACACCACGGCCGAGACACCCGGCGGCGATCCCTATCGCCGTAAGACTGTCTCCTTCACCAATCGCTTTGATCGGGAATTGGGGGTCAATACGCCAAAAGTCAGGCGCATTGGCACTGACCCGCGGGAATTCAATTCTCGCTTTGACCCATCCCATCCGGCAGCGGATAATCGGGGCTATGTGAAAACCCCCAATGTGAATTCAACCATCGAAATCATGGATATGCGCGAAGCTCAACGCAGCTACAGCGCCAATCTGTCGATCCTGGAAGTCACCCGCGGCATGTTGACCCGCACTATTGAGGCTATGCGCTGATGTCCCTACCCGTAAGCCCTGGTGGCGTCGCAGCCGCCGCTTATCGCGCCAGCATGGGCGCACCCGGCGCCACACCGACCGGCGGCGCCAGCGAAGGCAATAGCTTTGGCGATGCGCTGTCCCGCGCCGTGCAGAACGCGGTCAATAACGGCCATCAGGCTGATGCCGCTTCAACCCGCAATCTGATGGGCGAAGGCAGCGTCACCGACCTGGTAGTTGCCGTGGGCCGCGCGGAATTGACCCTGCAGACGGCTGTTGCCGTCCGGGACCGGGTTGTTTCCGCCTATCAGGAAGTGATGCGCATGCCGATCTGACGCCCCCGTTCGGGGCGTTCAGCAGGCACGGGGAAAGGCAGGCCGATGGGCGGCATCGCTGAGGCAAGCCGGGAAGCGCTTTGGGTCAGCCTGCAGATTGGTGGGCCACTACTGGTGCTCTTGCTGGTCATCGGGCTTGTTGTCGCGGTCTTCCAGGCGCTGACCCAGGTGAATGAGGCAAGCCTTTCCTTCCTGCCAAAGCTCGCCGCGCTTGCCATCGCTCTCATTCTTCTGATGCCATTTATGTCCGGCGTTCTGCGTGGCTATACTCAAGGCCTGTTCGATATGATGATCCAGGTCGGCAGCAGGCCCTAGACCATGCCTGTTTCGCATTCGCTCATCAGCCATGCCTTACCCGATGGCGTGATCGCATGTTTCAGCGAGCCAAGTAACGCCAACTGGCCCGAAACCCCCGCATCATGACAGAAGCGGAATTGCTGGCCGCGCTGCCGGGTATGGTGTTTCACGCCATTCTTATTTTCGCGCGCATCGGTGCCGTTGTGATGCTGATGCCTGGGCTTGGCGAACAGGAAGTTCCCACAAATCTCCGCCTTGGTCTTGGCCTGGCCCTGGTGATGGTGCTTCATCCTGTGCTGGCGCCTTCCCTGCCACCGGCACCGGATAGCGCTGGCGAATTGCTACGCCTTATGCTCATCGAAATCATTATTGGGATCTGGTACGGTGCCCTTGCGCGGCTGGTGACGCTTGCCATGAGCATGGCGGGGGGGCTTTTTGCATTGCTGATTGGGCTTTCGCAGGTATTGGTACCAGACCCCGCAACCGGCGGACAAAACGCGATCACCGGGCGCTTTTTCACCCTGATGTCCGTATTGCTGTTTCTGACCACCGGGCTTTACGCCCTGCCGCTCCGCGCGTTGGCTGAGAGTTATGCGGTGTTGCCGGTTGGGGAGGGTTTCCTTGCCGGGCCGGGGGCCGAAGCCATGGCCGTGGCAGTAGGGCAAAGCATGATGCTGGCCTTGCAGCTAACGGCGCCCTTTTTCCTGCTTTCAGTTGTGCTGAATGTGGCCTTCGGCCTGCTTGCGCGCATCGCGCCGCAGGTACAGATCTATTTCCTCGTGGTCCCTGGGCAGCTTCTGATTGGCATACTGCTGCTTGGGCTGTTACTGCCAAGCATGCTTGGTCTTTATGCCAGTATCGCCCGCGAAACCTTTCTAGCCTTGCCCGGGACACGTTGAGCCATGTCCGGTTCTGGTGGGGATAGCGATTCAGAAGACAAAACAGAAGAGGCTTCGGGACGGCGGCTGGAAAAGGCGCGCGAAGAAGGCCAAATTGTCATGTCGCGGGAAGTGGTGGGCCTCGCCGCTTTTGGTGCGGGGCTATTGGGCATGGCTTTTGGCCTGCCGCTGCTTGGGCAGGAATTGATGCGCGGCATGCGCGCTATCTTTGAACAATCGCATGCACTTCGGATTGACGTGGCAACCCGTGAAATGCTGAAGCTGGGCCTGCTGGCCGCACTGCCCGTGATGGTGATGGGTTTGGTTGGCGCCATTGCGGGCACGATGCTGCAAAGCAAGGGGCTTTTTTCCGCCACCAGCCTTAAGCCGAAATTCTCCAAGATCAGCCCGATCGCGGGGCTCAAGCGGCTGCTGGGGCCGGAAGGCGTGATCGAGTTATTGAGAACGCTGATCAAACTTGGCGTCGTAGGTGCAGCGGTATGGTGGGCGCTTGGGAACCCGC
The DNA here is from genome assembly GCA_945886995.1 of Asaia bogorensis. Taxonomy (GTDB): domain Bacteria; phylum Pseudomonadota; class Alphaproteobacteria; order Acetobacterales; family Acetobacteraceae; genus Neoroseomonas; species Neoroseomonas bogorensis_A. Next base: position 14,332 of record CAMCZJ010000001.1, on the reverse strand, counting down.
AGGAATTGCGCGCCTCCCTTTCAATCGGTCCCGCCGATTTATTGATGTTGATGTTGCGTGCTTCGACAGATATGGTCATTGCCGCGCTGATCGCCTTTGCGGCCATTGCATTGGCGGATTACTTCGTGGTGCGCTTTCGGCACTTTCGCCGTCTCCGCATGTCTCGCCAGGAGTTACGGGAGGAAGCGAAGGACAGCGAAGGCGATCCCCATATCAAGGCGCGTATCCGCAGCATCCGCATGGGGCGCGCACGCCAGCGCATGATGGCAGCGGTACCCACCGCCGCCGTGGTGGTGACCAACCCGACCCATTACGCAATCGCCCTTGCCTATGATGAGAAGTCTCAGGCCGCACCAAAGATCGTGGCAAAAGGTGCTGACGCTGTTGCCGCCCGCATCCGCGCCGTGGCCGAAGAAGCGGGGGTGCCACTTGTATCCAACCCGCCGCTGGCGCGCGCCTTGTTCAAGCAGGAATTGGAAACCGAAATTCCTGCCGAATATTATCAGGCGGTGGCCGAGATCATTGCCTATGTCTGGCGCCTGCGTGGCCGTAGCGGAGGCACCGGATGAACGGGCGCGGCGAAGCGGCAGCGGATTCCTTCCGCAGGCTTTTTGAATCCGAAGAAGAAGCCGGGCTTGCCGTGTTGGATGCCGAAGGGCGCATCCGTGCCGCAAGCGCGGTGCTGGAAAAGCTCTGCGCCAATGGGCCGGCACCTGGGCCAGGGCGCGACCCGTCACTTCTATTCGCCGAAGCAAGCCAGGAAGCGGTGCGCCAGATCATCACCGTTGCCTTGGCGGGCCCTCCCGCCCCACCGGCTGTTGAAGCGCAGCTTTCCGGCGCTGATCAGCCATCCGATGCCGCCGTGGAAGTGCATTGCCGCCCCCTGCGCGGTGAAGCCGGCGCCTTGCTGCGAGTGCTGGACATCACTGCGCGCAGGCGCCGCCAGGCGCAATTGGAAGAAGCCGCGCGGCTGGAAGCCGTGGGCCGGCTTGCCGGCGGGGTTGCGCATGATTTCAACAACCTTCTCGCCGCTGTTGGCGCGGCGGCGGAAGGGGCGCTGGCACGCGGCCAGGACATCGCCACCACCGATGATCTCCGCCAGATATTGGATAGTGCTGGGCGCGGCGCGCGGCTGGTGCGTCAGCTTCTGGCCTTTGCCAGCCGGCAAGCGGTGCAGCCGCGCGTTGTAGCGCTGGACCGCGCGGTGGATGGCATGGCGCCACTGCTTGCGCGGTTATTGGGCCGGCGCATCCCGATCAAGCTTGATCTTGAACGCCCTGGCCCCTGCGCGCGGGTGGACCCAAGCCATATTGACCAGGCGCTGATGAATCTGGCCGTGAATGCGCGCGATGCGATGCCCCAGGGCGGCAAGCTACATATCTCGGTCAAAAGCAGAGATCTTGAGGCGCCTGAACCTGCCCAAGGTGGCACCATAGCCCCAGGTCCATGGGCCGTGCTGGAAGTGACTGATGAGGGTGCGGGCATGGAGCCCGAACAGATTTCCCGCATTTTTGAGCCCTTCTACACCACCAAGCGCGATGGCGGCGGCACGGGGCTTGGCCTTTCGACCGTGCTTGGCATTCTGCGCCAATCCGGCGGCCATGTATCTGTGCGTTCGCGCCTTGGGGAGGGTAGTCGCTTCCGTCTTTGGTTTCCGCGCGTTGCCGCCGAACCGGATGCCTCGGTGGCGCATACGCCTGGTGTTCATGCGCTGGGCGCCGGCAGGCGGCTATTGCTGGTGGAAGATGAGGCGCCGTTGCATCGCTTGCTATCCCGCGCCTTGACGAATGCGGGGTATGAGGTGACGGCGGTTGAAGATGGCGAAGCCGCACTCGGCGCCATTGCCGCGGGGCTCAAGCCTGATTTGGTGATTTCAGATGTCGCCATGCCGGGCAGCATTGATGGCCTGACCTTGGCGCGACAATTGCGCGAAAGTAACCCTGGCCTGCCGGTGGTGCTGATGTCCGGCTACGCGGAAGGCACGCTGAGCGGCGAAATGGTTGCCGAGAATTTCGTGTTTCTGCAAAAACCCTTCCGGATTTCGGAAATGTTGGCCCAGATTGCCGGGGCCTTGGCGCCTGATCCGCGCAGGCGCAATCGTGAGAGTGGCGGGGCAACCGTTCCAACCCAAGGCTAGCCTGATCCAAAAAAGGCAGAAGTGCTGATCATTGGGGTAGCCGCTTGGATGCTGCCGCGATGCGGCTTGCCTTGCGCTTCATTGGCCAAAGGCCATCTGGCGCTTTTCGCATGCGGACAAAAAAAGAGCGGCAGGGTTTCCCCTGCCGCCTTTGTGCCGAATGATCCGAAGATCAGAAGGCGAGACGGATGCCCGCCAGCAGGACATCAATATTACGCGTATTGCTGCCGTTGAAGGTGGCGAGAGTCGCGCCGGTCGCAGTCGGGGCTGCGGTCGGGATATTCTCATCGCTGATGCTGTTATAGGCCGCATAAAGGCCAAGGCCCGGTGCCAGATTGTAAAGCGCACCAATGCCCCACACAGTATGGTCGCGGTCCTTCAAGGTGCCGCCATTATCCTGCGTGCCATTGCCATAAACGGCGCCAAACACAACCGAACCCAGGGTGTAAGTGGCACCGGCCAGCCAATGGTTGCTGTCATCCAGCCCTTCCCGCAGAGCTGTACGGCCGACGGACGAACCATTGTACTTGCCGAAGGCATATTCACCACCAACCGCGAAGCCAAACGCCGCAATCTGCGCACCAAAGAAATACGCATTCACAGATTCATAACGGGTCGTACCAGCATTCGCCGGCGCATCGGCCCACATGGCGCCTGCGCCAGCCGAAAGGCCAACATCGCCAAAGGTGCCGCGATAGCGGAGCGCGACGGAGATTTCATTGTCAACCGTCAAGCGATCACGCTGCGTGTCCACACGCTCACCTTCGCCAGCATTGGCGGCGTAGGAGACGCCAACATCAAAGCCAAAGAATTGCGGCGACAGGTAAATCACCTTCGTCGCGTCATTGCCGTCATTGATGCCGGAAGTCACGTAAGGGCTGCCGAAGAGACCCGCATTGCTCACAAATTCGTCCCACACGGCGTCGCCACCAAGGGCACCGGCGGCAGGCGCACGCACGGAAATCAAGGACGCGGCGCTGTCTTCCTGACCGAAGCGGAATTCACCCCAGCTGCCCTTCATGAAACCATACATTTCGTCAAAATCGACGGTTGTGTTGGTTTGGTTATCCATCTGCATTTCAAGCACGGCACCATAAGCCATGCCATTGGCCGCGCGACCATCCACAAAAACATTCAATTCCATGTCGTTGCGGAAATCATTGCGATAACGCGCCTTGCCATGCGCGGCAGCAAGACGGGCAGCACGGTCGTTATCGTCCTGGATATTCGCAGCGCTGAATTCATAGAAGCCGCCCAGGCGCACGGTCAAACCACCTGCACCGGCAATGCTCGGCGCCGGGGCCGGGGTAAGGGTGGCACCTTGGCCGCCACCCGGCGCGAGGGCCTGCGCGAAGGTGGCCGGCGCCGCGAGCGCGAGACCAACAACCGCCGTTGTCCCCAGAAGAATTTTACGCATTTAAGTCCTCCTCATAGCCGGAAAATCCGGCAGTGTTCCTCGGCCCCTGCCCCCGGCAGGAAGAAGACCCCAAACACCCAATAAGGATGCCCAAAGCCTTTAGACCTTACTGGACTATGATCATTTCAGCGCGATCACCGCAACCTCTCAGCAAGGGCTGACGCGACTTGGCCACATCACTGTGGCAAGCGCGCAACAGGTGGCGCCAGCCCCCCAATGGCCGCCACCCCCGCCGCGCGGCGGGGCACAGCACCAAGCCGGGCAGCGATGATGCCCCCCAAAGCCATGCAGGGCGCGGGTGATCTCCGCGCCAAGGCCGCCCATCGGATAACCCCCAAAGCCGCTGCGCCGGGGTGGCTTTGCGTGGGAAAAAGCGGGGAAAGAAACAGGTAATCCACCCGAAGCCGCCTGGCCCGCGCTGCGCCGCGCTGCCCGCCATGCGCGGCCATACTCAGCATAAGGCTGCCCCTGGTTGCCCGACGCGCGATCAAAAAGGGCAGCAAGCCCGCGCTTCCCCGCCGATCCGGCAGATGCAGCCCCGCCCTAAGCGCCAGCGCCGCCCGCCCATCGCCCGCCACCAACAGCTTAAGGCCGCGCTGCCGGGCGAGTCGCGCAACCGGCACAAGCAACCCAGACGCCAGCCCCCGCGCCACCACCCCCGCACCGCGCGGGAGAAGCCGCATGGCCGCGCGCGGGTCCGGCAGGCGCAGGGGGTCACTGAACAGCCAAAGCCTGGGCAGGCCACCGGGGTCGGGGCGGGCGAAACGGCCCCAAGCGGGGCGCGCCCCTGGAACCTTGCCCGATTCCCTGCCATTTGGCTTTGCCATGACCGATAACCTTGCCATTGCCGACAACCTCTCCCGCATTCGGGCGCGAATTGGGGAAGCCTGCGCCCGCGCCAATCGTCCGGCAAATGCCGTAACCCTTGTCGCGGTTTCCAAGACCAACCCGGTGGAGGCCGTGCAAGCCGCGCTCGCCGCCGGGCAGATGGTGTTTGGCGAAAACAGGGTCCAGGAAGCGGCGCAGAAATTCCCGGGCCTCCGCGCTGGCCATCCGGGCTTGCAGCTTCATATCATTGGCGGCTTGCAGACCAATAAGGCGCGGGACGCGGTGAAGATCGCGGATGTGATCGAAACGCTGGACCGTCCCAAACTGGCCCAAGCCATTGCGGAGGCCATGGCAAAAGAAGGCCGCAGGCCTGATGTTCTGGTGCAGGTGAATACAGGGGATGAGGCGCAGAAGGCCGGCTGCCCGCGCACCGAAGCCGATGCCTTCATTCGCGCCGCGCGGGATGATTTCGGCCTGCCGGTGAAGGGGCTGATGTGCATCCCGCCCGTGGAAGGCGACCCGCGCCCGCATTTCGCCTTCCTCGCCAATCTGGCGGCGAAGCATGGGCTGCCCATTCTTTCCATGGGCATGAGTGGCGATTTTGAAGCCGCAATTGCCGAAGGTGCCACCCATGTGCGCGTGGGCAGCGCCATTTTCGGGGCGCGCGGCTGATCACGCATCCGCGGCTTGACGCGGCGGGCACGGCGCGGGATCACGCGACATCGTTTTTCCTTTGGTGAACAAGCCCATGACGCGCGTCTTTTCCGGCATTCAGCCTTCCGGTGTTCCGACCCTTGGCAATTACCTGGGCGCCATCCGCAATTGGGTGCCAATGCAGGATGCGCATGAAAGCATTTTCTGCATTGTGGATTTGCACGCCATCACAGTTTGGCAAGACCCGAAGGAGCTTTCGCGCCAAACCCGCGAAATGGCCGCGGCGCTGATTGCCTGCGGGCTTGATCCGAAGCGGTGTTCGCTGTTCGTGCAATCCCATGTGCCGGCCCATGCGGAATTGGGCTGGATTTTCAATTGCGTCGCACGCATCGGCTGGCTCAATCGCATGACGCAATTCAAGGACAAGGCGGGGGGGGACCGGGAAGCGGCATCCGCCGGGCTTTATGTTTACCCCAATCTGATGGCAGCCGATATTCTGGCCTATCACGCAACCAAGGTGCCGGTCGGTGACGATCAGAAACAGCATCTGGAATTGGCGAATGATATCGCCCAAAAATTCAACCATGATTATGGCGTGGATTTCTTCCCAACTATCGAACCGCTGATCCAAGGTGTGGCGGCGCGGGTGATGTCCTTGCGTGATGGCACCAAGAAAATGTCGAAGTCGGATGCTTCGGACCAGTCGCGCATCAACCTGACCGATGATGCGGATACCATTGCGCTCAAGATCCGCCGCGCGAAGACGGATGCGGAACCCATTCCGGAACACATGGCTGGGCTGGAAGGCAGACCAGAGGCGCGCAACCTGGTCGGCATTCTGGCGGCCATCACCGGCACCCTGCCGGAAAACGTGCTGCGGGAGCATGCGGGCCAAGGCTTCGGCGCCTTCAAGGGCACGCTGACGGAAGCGCTGGTAGCACATCTTTCCCCCATCGCCGCCGAGATGCGCCGCTTATTGACCGATCCCGGCGCGCTTGATGCCGCGTTGCATCTTGGGGCGGCGCGCGCACATGCCATTTCCGAACCCATCATGAAGCAAGCGCGGGAGATTATCGGGCTGCTGCCCGCGCGGTGAAGTGATCGTTTTCGCTTATAGCGTGCGGTTATCGGGCCTTTAAGCTTTTCGCGTCATGGAAGCGGCGCAGAAAGGGGGCAGCCGGCATGATCGGGCTGGATTGGGGAACCACATCTTTGCGCGCCTATCGGCTGGATCAGGCCGGGGTAGTGCTGGACAAGCGAGAGGGCAAATCGGGCATCCTGTCCGTGAAGCCCGGCGGCTTTCCGGATGAATTGCGCAAAATCGCCGGGGATTGGCTGGAAGCAGGCGAAAAGCTGGTGGTGATCTCCGGCATGGCCGGCAGCAAGCAGGGCTGGGCGGAGGCGCCCTACCTGCCCTGCCCGGCAAGTGTCGTGGAAATCGCCCATGCGACCCTGCCGGTGCCCTTCCCGGCAACCCGGGTACGCCTGGTGCCGGGCTTGAAGGCGCGCGATGTGGAAGGCGTGCCGGAAGTGATGCGTGGGGAAGAAACCCAAATCCTTGGCGTGTTGGACCGCCTGCCGGATGCGGAAGCAAGTCTGTGCCTGCCCGGCAGTCATTCCAAATGGGTGCGGGTGCGCGCTGGACAAATCCTCGATTTCTCCACGCATATGACAGGCGAGGTCTTTGCCGCACTTTCCGCCCATACGATTTTGGCGCGGAGCCTGCATCGCGGCGCGGCGCATCATCCGGGTGCCTTTGCGCGCGGTTTGGATCGCGCGCGGCAAGGCGGCGGCTTGCTGCATCAGCTTTTTGGCCTGCGCAGCCTTTCACTGTTTGATGCCATGCCACAGATGGAAGCCGCTTCCTATCTTTCCGGCTTGCTGATCGGGCACGAAGTGGCATCCGCGCTTGAAGCCGGTGTGGCGCCGCCGGTGCACATTATTGGCGCCGCAGCACTTACGGTCCGCTACAGCGCCGCCCTCGCTGCTTTTGGCATTCCCTGTGTTTCAGAAGAAGAAGACGCCGCAGCCAAGGGACTTTTCCGTATCGGGGAAGAAATCGAAGGCGCCCCAATCAAAGCGCGTTGATGATGCGCTTCATTTCGCTGGCTGTTTTTGTCCAGGTCAACTGCGACAAAAGCTTGGCGCCCGCCGTCCCCAACGCCGCAGCGCGGGCGCGATCCGTGTAGAGTACTTCTAGCGCAGCGACGATTTCATCAATGTTGCTCTCACGCCAGCCAGGCGCGGTTGGGATCGGGCGTTGATCCGTGAGCGCCAGGGCCGAGCCATCCTGCAAAAGGTCCAGATGGCCGCTATTGGCGCTCAAGATGGTTGGTACGCCGCAAGCCATGGTTTCCATCGCGACCAGATTTGTGCCGCCTTCGCAGCGATTGGGAAAGACCGCCGCATCCATTTCGCGCAAAATGGTCGGCATGGAAGCATTGGGCACAAGGCCAAGATTGAGGAATTGCTCCGGCTTGATGCCATTGGCCGCCGCCCAGCGGTCAATATCCGGCTTGCCATCCTGGGTGAAAGGCAGCGGCGCGCTGCGCCCTGTTTGGTCAATGCCGCGCGCAGTCTGAGGCCAGGGATTGTGCCACGCTGTGATCAGCATTGCATCAGGATGGCGGGCGGCGAAGATACGCCAAGCCGCCATGACAATGTCTTGCCCTTTGCGTGGTTCAAGTTTGCCACCGCTGAAGACAAGGAAACGATCCGGGAAAAGCCCGCGCCTTGGCGCCACGTGAAACAATGTGGGGTCTATGCCTTGCAGCACGGTTTCAACGCGGGGGATGCCATGCGCACGCAGCACCTCAGCGTTCCAACTTGATCCAGCCACGATGCAAGCATGACGCGCCGCATTCTGCTGCGCCGATTGACCAAGATCCTCGGATTCGAAAAACACCACACCAAGGCTCGGCGACCCCAAAAGCGGGCCCCCATGGGGACCAGGTTCGGAATTCAACCCACCACCCAGTGCATCAAGTAAGACCGCATTGAGCTTGAAGGGATGCTTGGGTTCCTTCAGCAAATGCTGCAATACCCCTGCCGAGCGGTCGCAAAAAGGTTTCAAGGCCCGCCAGCGCAATGGATCAATCGAAATCACATCCGCGATGATCTCTTTGGTTGTGGCATGCGCGATTTCAGCATCGGAGGCCCAGGAGATCGCCAGATTAAGCCCGTAAACACCCCAACCGTGAAATGAGGTAGCGGGATAAGTTATCACAATATTTCGCGCCATCGGCGGAAGCTATGGGCTCAGGTATCGGCCAGTCAAGGCTTTAAGTCTTGATCTGATAGACATTGGCTACCGTTACCGTTTATGAACCCGCGCAAGAGAGGAAAACGCCATGCCAGGAATCATCAATCTTCCGCTTTCCCGCCGCGCCCTTGTTGCTGGCGGCGCTGCCCTGCCTTTTACGGCCAGCGGCCAAGCGGCCTGGAAGCCCTCGCGCCCCGTCACGTTGATCATTCCCTTTGCCGCTGGATCCGGTACGGATTCTGTCGCCCGCCTGCTCGCCAGCTTGCTGGAACAGGAATGGGGATCGCAAGTGGTGGTGGATAATCGGCCAGGCGCCAATGGCGCCATCGCTGCCGTGGCTACCGCCCGCGCAACGCCGGATGGCCACACCGTGATGATCACCACCAATAGCCCACATGGCGCCACACCCGCGCTGATGAAGCGGCCAACCTATGACGCGGTCAATGATTTTACCCCGATCGGGCGCATGGGTACCTACATCTTTGTTCTTGCGGTGAATGACCGGGTGCCGGCGCGCAACCTGCAAGAATTCCTGGCACTGGCCCGGTCTCAGCCAGGTAAGCTGACCTATGCTTCGGGCAATACAACGGGCGTTGTTGGTGGCGCCATGCTGACCTCCATCGGCAATATCCAGATGGAACACGTGCCCTATCGTTCCACCCCGCCCGCCATGACGGATGTGATTTCAGGCCGCGTCACCGGCATTGTTGTGGATGTGGCAGCATCGCGCGGCTTCCTGCAGGAAGGCCGGCTGCGTTCGCTTGGCATTACCTCGGCAACGCGCACACCCCTTTTGCCGAATGAACCAACGCTGGCAGAAGCTGGCCTGCCGGGCTTCGAATTACTGTCCTGGATGGGGGCGGTTGGCCCTGCGCGGATGCCGGCTGAGATCGTCACCGCCTGGAATGCCGCCATGCGTAAGGTATGGGAAAGGCAGGAAACTGCGGATCGGCTGGCTATTCTCGGGATCGAGCGTGTTACCTCCACCCCGGAGGAATTCAGCGCCTTTATCCGGAGCCAGATCGAAACCTGGGCACGGCAGATCAAGGCAGCGGGGATAGAACCCGAGTAAGCGGGATGAAATTTTGACCGTTTGAGGCAGCGCAAGCCTTGATATCGCCACCTTTGCTTACCATGTAGGCAGAACGCGCACCGGGGAGGGCTGCGCAAAAGCGATTCATGAAGGGGATCCACATGACTATTTCGAATAATGCCGCCGCCCAAGGGCTTGAGCGTATTCTCTCGGAACTGTCCGATTCCTGCCCGATGGAACGGGCGCGGCTGGAAGCTGCCGCGCGTGTCCTGGTCGCGGCCCACCGCGCCGCTAGTCTCCACCTTCCGTCCTCCGATGCGACACGCGCCGTGGCCGAAATCCTGCGTCATTGGGATCCTAGGGCGGTGACGGCCACTGAGTATGCTGAAACCCTCCCCGATTCTGCCCTGGACCGCCTACTGCGCGCCGCGCCCGCCTGGGCCGCCGCAGCTAGCCGCGCGCTGGCGACACCCGATCGGCACGCAGCCTGAACTGCACCCTTTTGCTGTATTCGGCCCGTCTACCACTTGGTAGCCGGGCCGTTTTCATTTTGGCCCGGTTCCCCAAGCGCCAAGGCCCGCCTATAATGACTTGCCGTTGGCCATTGGCCGGAGTTTCAGCGCCATGATCGAAAAACGAAGCAAACCTAATGGACCGCGCCGCGTATTGCTGCTGACCGGCGCGTCACGCGGGATCGGCCATGCAACGGTCAAGCGCTTTTCCGCCGCAGGGTGGCGCGTGATCACGGTGTCGCGCCAGCCCTTTCCGGAACAATGCCCCTGGGAAATGGGGCCAGAAGACCACATCCAGCTCGATCTTGGGGATGCCACCACAACGGAGGCGATGATCCCGGAAATCCGCGCGCGTCTGGCCCCTGATGGCGGCATGCTGCATGCGCTGGTGAATAACGCCGCGATTTCGCCAAAGGGCGAGGGCGGGGCGCGGCTTGGTACGCTCGCCATGCCGGCGGATGGCTGGCAGCGGGTGTTTCAGGTGAATTTCTTTGCCCCCATTCTACTCGCGCGGGGCTTGGTTGAAGAATTGGCGCGCGCCAATGGCTCGGTCGTGAACGTCACTTCCATTGCCGGTGGGCGCGTGCATCCTTTTGCAGGGGCGGCCTATTCCACTTCCAAGGCCGCGCTTGCAGCGCTCACGCGCGAAATGGCAGCGGATTTTGCACCGCGCGGCGTGCGGGTGAATGCGATTTCCCCTGGGGAGATTGATACCTCCATCCTTTCGCCGGGCACCGATAAGATTGTGCAGGAACAAATCCCGATGCGCCGGCTCGGCCGGCCAGAGGAGGTGGCGCAGGCCATTTATTTCCTCTGCACCGAAGCATCTTCCTATGTGAATGGCGCGGAAATCCATATCAATGGTGGCCAACACGTTTGAGGTGCATTGAGGCGTGACGCCCGCTCCGCGCGCAAGCTTGGCAGCACTTGGCCTGCTGCTGCCGCTGTTGAAGCCCTATTTGCCGCGCGTTCTTGCCGCCATTGCGGCGCTTCTGCTCGCCGCCGGGCTGACGCTGGCGCTTGGCCAGGGTCTCAAGCATCTGATTGATGATGGCTTTGCCGGCGGGCTCGGCGCTTTGGATAGCGCGGCGCTGATCATGGGGGCGCTTATCACTGCACTCGCCGCCGCAACCACCACGCGGTTTTATCTGGTTTCCTGGCTGGGCGAACGGGTTGCTGCGGATTTGCGCCAGCGCTTCTTCGATCATGTCACCGGGCTTTCTCCTGCTTATTTTGAGTCTGCACGCATCGGCGATGTCATGTCGCGCCTGACGGCGGATGTCGGGCTACTGCAATCGCTGATTGGTTCGGCCATTTCCATGGGGGTACGCCAAGCCATTACCGGTATGGGCGCCTTCCTAATGTTGGTGCTGACCAGCGCGAAGCTCGCGGGATTGATTGCGTTGATCCTGCCCATGGTGGTGCTGCCGCTGGTGTTTTTTGGCCGACGGGAAAGACGCCTTTCGCGTGCCGCGCAGGAACGGATCGGCGATTTGGCGGCCCAGGCGGAGGAAACCCTGGGCGGCATTCGCGCCATTCAGGCTTTCACGCAGGAACACCGCGCGCGGGCACGCTTTGCAGCAGGGTCAGACGCAGCGGTCCGCGCGGCACTCAGGCGCGTCTTCTCGCGCAGCCTGCTGATCCTGGCGGTGATTCTGCTTGGTTTTGGCGCCATCACCTTCAGCCTTTGGGTGGGTGGGCGCGATGTGATTGAAGGGCGGATTTCGGGCGGCGAGTTATCCGCCTTTGTCTTCTACGCCGTGCTGATGGCGTCTTCCGGCGCCACGGTCAGCGAATTATGGGGCGAAATCCAGCGCGCCGCCGCGGCGGCGGACAGACTTGGCGAAGTGCTGGCCATTCCACCCGCCATCGCCGCCCCCGCCAACCCGCTGCCCCTACCGCCCGCGCAGGGCCGTGTGGTGTTTGAAGGGGTAACGCTGCGCTACCCGACGCGACCCGATAGCGAAGCGCTGAGTGATTTCAGCCTGGTGGTGGAACCGGGCGAGGCGATTGCGCTGGTCGGCCCCTCAGGCGCGGGCAAGACATCGGTGTTGTCTCTGTTGCTGCGCTTTTATGACCCGAGCGCAGGACGCATTCTGCTGGACGGGGCAGAGATTACCCGGCTTGACCCACGCGCGCTGCGATCCCGGCTTGGGTTGGTGCCACAGGAACCGGTCATTTTCAGCGCAAGCGTTGCTGAAAACATTCGGCTGGGCCGCCCTGAAGCGACCGATGCCGACGTGATTGCGGCAGCTGAAGCGGCTGCGGCGGCGGAATTCATCGCCGCCCTGCCAGATGGCTACGCGACTGAACTTGGCACGCGCGGTGTCACACTTTCCGGCGGGCAGCGCCAGCGCCTGGCCATTGCGCGCGCCATCCTGCGCGACCCTGCGGTGCTACTGTTGGATGAGGCGACCAGCGCCTTGGATGCGGAAAGCGAATTCGCCGTACAACAGGCACTGGCGCGGCTTTGCAAGGGGCGCACCAGCATCACGGTTGCGCATCGGCTGGCCACGGTGCGGCGCGCGGATCGCATTGTGGTCATGGATCAAGGCCGCATCCTTGCGACGGGTACGCATGAGGCTCTGCTGGCAGAAGGCGGGCTTTATGCGCGACTGGCGGCGCTACAATTCACGGATGCTGGCCGGACCGGATAAAGCGCCAGCCGCTTGAGATCAGCCGCCACTTACGCGGGCGACTATTTCTTTGGCTTGCGCGAAGGCTTGGCCTGCCACTTACCCGCCGGCTTCTTGCCGCGCGGCGCATCCTTTGCCGCCATCGGCGTCAATTTACCCTTGGCTTCGCGCACGGGGCGCGGGGCGGGCCTTGCCTCAACCGGTGCTTCCTGGCGCGACCAGGCTAGCTTTCCCTGTGTTGGCTTGCCATGCGGGCGTCGCGGTGCCGGTGCTGGTGCTGGTGCTGGTATTGGTGCTGGAGCCGCAGAATCCGCTACAGGCCTCGCCCGCGTCTGGCTGCGCTGGAGAGGTTGCATCGGGCGAATATTGATCTCCGCATTCTCGCCACTCGCTTGGCGTGCCGCAGCGGCAAAACGCTCGGCGGCGTAGGATGCGACTTCAAATTGCGTTTCCTGGCCAAGGATCCGGATGCGCCCGATTTCCTGGCGCGTCACATGGCCGCGCCGGCACAGGAATGGCAGCAGCCAGCGCGGGTCGGCATTGCCATCACGCCCAACATCCATGCTGAACCACACGCCGGATGCACCGCGTGGCGCATCCGCCTCATAAGCATCCCGCCGTGCTTCGCGCCTTTCTGGGCGTTGTTCGGCGATTTCTTCGGGCGCAGGCAAAGGCGCGCGCAGCATTTTGATCAGCGCCGCCGCCAGGGCTTCGGGCGCAATCGGCTGATCACCCAGCAAGCGGCGCGCGAGCGTCAGATCATCTTCCGATGCCTCTTCCGCCAAAACACTGCGCGCCTGATCGGCCAGGCGTTCGGCATCCCGCGCGCGCACGGCATCGGCTGAAGGTGCCGGCCCCCAGGCGGCAGCGACCTTGGCTGCACCAATCAGCCGTTCGGCAATACGGCGGCGCGGATGCGGCACCAAAAGCACACTGGTGCCCTTGCGCCCCGCGCGGCCGGTGCGGCCGCTGCGATGTAGCAAGGTTTCCCCATCCCGCGGCAATTCCGCGTGAATCACCAAATCCAATTCCGGCAAATCAATCCCGCGCGCTGCGACATCGGTTGCCACACAAACACGCGAACGGCCATCGCGCAGCGCCTGCAGGGCGCGTAGCCGCTCGGCCTGCGTCAATTCGCCGGAAAGCGCCACGGCAGGAAAGCCGCGTTCGGCCAGATTGCCATGTAGCCGGGCCACCGCCGCGCGCGTGGCACAAAACACCATCGCCAAGGGTGGGTTTTCCAGGCGCAGCAGATTCACCACCGCGCGTTCGATTTCATGCGGTGCGACCAACATGGCGCGATAGGTGATATCGCCATGCGCCTCTCCCCCACCACCCACTTCAAGCCTGAGCGCATCGCGCTGATAGCTTTTCGCGAGTGCGGCAATAGCGCGCGGCACGGTGGCCGAAAACATCAATGTACGGCGTTCCGGCGGCAGGCGATCCAGGATCGCTTCCAACTCCTCCCGGAAGCCGAGGTCCAGCATCTCATCGGCTTCATCCAGCACAACAACGCGAAGCGCATCGGGTTTCAGATTGCCGCGTTCCAGATGATCACAAAGCCGGCCCGGGGTGCCGACGATGATATGCGCGCCGGCGAGCAATTGGCGCTTTTCCGCAATCGGGTCCATGCCGCCAACGCCAGAGGCAATGCGCCCGCCGGCGGGTGCGTAAAGCCAGGTGAGTTCAGCCTTCACCTGCAAGGCCAATTCGCGCGTGGGCGCGACCACAATGGCAAGCGGCGCGCCAGGCGGTGGCAGGCGCTCCGCGCCATTCAGCAATTCGGGCGCGATGGAAAGGCCGAAGGCAACCGTCTTGCCCGAGCCGGTCTGGGCCGAGACAAGCAAATCCCG